>CAYISM010000007.1:0-21057 GCA_964366085.1 uncultured Gammaproteobacteria bacterium
ATATCTTCCTGCCTTGCGACTATTTCAAAAGAAATTGCAGGCTGTACCGAGAACTTTTGTTTCCAACCGCTTTTCTTGATCGCGTATAGAGAGGAAAAAAGCTGCTCCATCGCGTCAATTTTTATTTCGTTGTTTTTTGGAACTGCCACCTGCAGTAAAACCGAATCTACCGATTTTTGCTCCCTATCTCTATATTTAAAGAAAGTAAAGGCAATATAGCTCGCGACAACGACCAATAGTACAAAAACCCCAATTAAGATTAGGCTTACAATTATTAGATTCAGGTCTGGCGGAAAAGTTTCCAAAAACATTTTTAGGTTTTTACTTCAGAATTTTCTACTCTTCCAAGAATTCTCCAACCAAAGTGTAGAGCTTTTTTAATAAGTCTTAACCAAAAGGCTGCAAGCCAGGTTATGGCATCCGAAGTTGAACCTTTCGTCGCCCATGCAGTTAATGTCGCATCGTCAGACGGAACTTGAATCGAAATGGATTGGGCTGACGGGGTCTGAACTAATGTTTGGCCATTGTCGCCTTTCACTTGGAAGTTCGGTTGTGACGGTCTTACTGAAACCCCAGCCTTTTCTATATACTCAGGAATCTCCGGACTCTCCGGAATTTGTGTGACAGCCTCAGGAACTGACGGTTTTTCTTTTTCTGGAAACAAAGCCATGTGTATTTCATTCTAGCACCTTATTCTTCCAAATTTCTTCTTTTTTCCCAGCATCAAAGTTTACCTTTCTGGCAAGCATGAAAAGATAGTCCGAAAGCCTGTTAATAAATGTCAAAATTTGTGGAGAAATTTTTTCGATGTTATTCAAAGAAACCAAAGACCTTTCGGCCCGCCTAATAAGAGTTCTTGCAAAATGAAGTTTTGCCCCTGTTTCGCTTCCCCCGAGAAGAATAAAGTTTTTTAAAATCGGGAGTGTTCCTTCGAATCTATCAATCTCTTTTTCCAGTCTTTTGGTTTTAGAAGATGAAAAATGAAGTCTTGCACCGGCCAAAATTGACCCTATTGTAAAAAGATCTCTTTGAATTTTTTGGATTTCTTTTTTTAATTTGTCATCGGATGCAGAAATTATCCCCAAAAAACTGTTTGCTTCATCGATTTCCCCGATTGCGGAGATTCTTAATGAGTCTTTAGAAGTGCGAAGATTTTGTCTGGACTCAGGGTCGAAAAGAGAAGTCTCACCCTTGTCCCCTCTTTTTGTATAAATAGCCATTTTTGGGTTAGATACTAAGCGATTCGATACTAAGATACTGGGAGAAAAAACGCAATTATCTTTTCTTCGAAAGATTTTCTGTTGAACGAATTAACCCACTTAAAATCATACCTACTTTCTCTGATTGATTAAAAAGTTCTTTAAATTCCACTTCCTTTAGGTACCCTAAATCTTTTGATGTGATTGACTGACTTTCGACCTCGCTAACCGATCCTCTTGCTTGAAAATAAAAATTCAAACGATCTTTATAGTGAAATCTGGCAAAACCTTCTGCAATATTTGACTCAATTGAAATCACAGCTCGTCTGATCTGAGAAATTAGACCAAAAGTTTCATCTTTTGGAAAGATTTTTGTAGTTTTGTATATAAGGAGAGTTAACCTGTGCGCTTCTTGCCAGGCTTCCAAGTCTGTGAAATTCCTTATCATTCTCGAGTATCCTTGTATCTGAGTATCGAGTATCCAGCGAGTGTTAACACTCGCTGTGTCCGCAGTTATAGCACTTTTTACAACCTTCTTCTAAAACCAGACTGGCTTCCCCACAACTAGGACAAATGTCTTTGTGGGCAGAAAGAGATGTCAGTGATAACTGAACTACTTCTTCACTTGTCTGTCCACTACTATTTGATTCTTTGTTTTCAGTTTTCTCTTGTTGATACCCGATAAGTCCGAAGTGCATAGCCAGAGCCCGCGATACCGCATCCGGCAAACTTCTTACTTTATTTGGTCCAAATCCAACAGATCTTGATCCTCCTATCCCTGAAAGTTGTGCGATAATTTCCTTGGCACGTTCTATCGGCGGAAGATGATTTCCGAAGCGCAAGTTGGTAGAAATTAGTCTTCCTAAAGCTTCTGCCATTGCAGCGACTTCACTTCCGGCTTTTCCTATCGTTACAAAAACTTCAAAAGGATTTCCGCTTTCGTCTTGATTTACGGTTATAAAGGCGCTTCCCAGGGGAGTTCCTATTTTATAGGTTGCACCTTCAACCTTAACCGGCCTTGGTTTTACTGTTTGCGGACGGACTTCTTCCTTTGAAGTTTCATTAGTCTTTGACAAAACACCCAGACGGCTTCCGTCCCTAAAATAGGTTATCCCTTTACAACCAAGTTCATAAGCAAGGTTGTAAAGCTTTTTGACTTCATCTACAGTGTGAGCGTTTGGCGCATTAACTGTTTTACTAATCGAGGCATCGACGTATTTTTGTACAGCTGCCTGAACTTTTACATGCTCCTCCGGACTAAGTCCGGATGCGCTTACAAAATAGTCCGGAGCCTCTTCGCCCGGATGCGCGCCTAGCCATTCTTGGTATAAAGGATAGTTAACTATATGTTCTCCCGTTCTATCATTTCGCCTGTAGGTAAACTCATAAATCGGTTCTATTCCGCTGGATGCCCCCGCCAAAAGAGAAATTGTTCCGGTTGGAGCCTGTGTTAATAAAATTCCATTTCTAATTCCGTTCTTTGCAATCTTGTTTTTAATCTCCTCGGACAAAGTTTGTACAAACTTGCTCATTAGATATTTTTTCTTGTCAAATTTGGGAAAAGGTTTTTTCTCTTTTGCCAAGTCGGAGGATGTTTCATAAGCAGTATCTCTTATTGTTTTGTAAATTTTTTCAATTTCTACCAATGAGTCGTCACTTCCATATTTTATTCCCATCTTAATTAAAGCATCTGCAAGTCCCAAAGTCCCAAGTCCGGTCCTTCTTATTCCATTTTTCTGAGCATTCTCATTCTCTTTTGCGAAATAATAATTCGCATCAATAACGTTGTCCAAAAATCGAGTCGCAATCGCCACATGTTCTTTGAGGCTTTGGTAATCCATTTCTCCATCCTTTACAAAGGGTGAAAGATTAATATGTCCCAAATTACAAACTCCCCAAGCGCCAAGTCCTTGTTCTCCGCAGGGATTTGTCGCAATTATTTTTTCAAAATACCAGGAGTTACTCATCTCGTTATAGCGATCTATAAAAACAACTCCGGGCTCGGCCGAACGCCACGCTGCATCCGCGATAAGGTCCCAAATATATCTCGCCTTAAGCGTTCTATGGGTCTTTACAGGAAGTCCTTTTTGTCGCCATCCTTCCAAATCTCCATCCCAAAGTTCGTCGTATTTTGGATAGGTAATATCCGGAAAAACCAGGTCCCAATTCCCATCTTCCCTAACTGCCTCCATAAAAGCTTCACTCATACATACCGAAAGGTTTGCACCGGGAATTCTTGTTAAATCCTGTTTGACGGTAATAAATTCCTCGACATCCGGATGCCAATCATTAATCATAAGCATAAGTGCCCCGCGTCTGGTCCCTCCTTGTTGAATCACGTCATGATTGGCTGTTGAATAAAGGTTTGCCCAGTTAACGGGTCCCGAGGAAGTTCCGTTTACCTTTTTAACCCTTGATCCTCTTGGTCTTAATGAAGAGAGGTTTATCCCGACTCCTCCTCCTCGGGCTTGAATTTCAACCGTCAAAGCGATATTTTCCATAATTCCGTGACGACTGTCGGCGGGCGATGGAATCACATAGCAATTGTAAAAAGTAACTTCATAGCCGGTTCCTGCGCCGGAGAGGATTCTTCCTGCCGGAACAAACTTGAAATTTTCCATAGCAGTATAGAATTTTTCTTCCCACTGTCTTTTTAACTCAGAAGTTTTTTCAACCTGCGCAATTCCCCAGGAAACGCGTCTCCACATCTGTTCAGGGAAAGCCTCCACCGCCCTGCCGTCAACATCCTTAAGAGAATATCTATCCAAAAAAACGTCTTTTCTTATCCCGTCTAAAATTGTTCCTTCTTCCATTGGGATAAAATGCGGTTGAGGAGCAAAAGTTTTTCCATTGCCGTTTGTTAATCCACCATTGGTATGGTTTTTTTTCTTTGACTTCATGTGTTTTCGAATATGTAAATTTAATTCCAGCATAATTTTTGTTACTCAACCTTCTCTATCGCCTTTTCGAAATCGGTCAGGTCTTCAAATTCAAGGTATACACTTGCAAATCTTAACCAGGCAACTTTATCAATCTTCCTCAGCCGTTTCAGAACTGCGTTTCCAATTACCCTTGAGGAGATCTCTTCTGTTTCTTTTTTTAAAAGCTCACGTTCTACTTGATTTACTACCTCGTCCACAAGCTCCAGTGAAACCGGTCTTTTTTCTATCGCCCTTAAAATTCCTTTCTTTACTTTCTCTTTGTCAAATGGCTCGCGTTTCCCATCCTTTTTAATGACCCAGAAAAACGATTCTTTTACCTTCTCATAGGTAGTAAATCGCTTTCCACATCTACCACACTCCCTCCTTCTCCTCAGAGCTTCTCCATCTTCAACTAATCTTGATTCAAGTACTTCGCTTTCCAAACTTCCACAAAACGGACATTTCATGCGTGTAAATAAAAACCACTATATGTAGTGTACGACAAAATATTCCTACACTATATCCGGACTGTCAACTATAAATTTTTACATAGAAATATATCAGCCTACGCATAGTCCAAAGCTAATATTTTACCATCAGTAATTATCTGCGGAAATTTTGAGGAGATAGTCTAATGACACCAAAGAGGACAAGACTAAAAAAATGAATCAAAACACTTAATTAATCCCCTTCAAACGGGCTTTTTGGAGGTATCAACCCCTTCGAAAGAAGAATGTCTCTCGCGCTTTTGTAAACATTTTTGGGATAGTTCTCAAGCTCAATGATTTTTGGTTTTGCGTCTTCCGGAGCAATATTTAAAATCTCTTCCAGTACCTGTCTATGTTTTAAAGCTGCCTTTGCAAGTTTGGCAGCAAACTCGCTTACTTCCATCCCTTTTTCTTTATTTTTATTAGTTTGAAAGTCGGCCTGTTCCAAATATTTTTCAGCCTTTGAAGCGGTTGAAAACGCCAGCTCAACCTTACCCCTTTCGAATAAAGCCTTTGAGGAAGACAATCTCTTGTCTGCGAAAAGAAGATTTAGCTCGGCTTTTCGGCCAGGATTTGTAGTTAAGAAAAGCCACAATTTGTCTCTCAACACCTTAAAATACCAAAGGGGATGATCCGGCAAAACCGGGCCGTAATAAGCAAATGTATAGTCAATTTCTATTTTGTCCTTTTTTTCCCCAGAGGCCTGTTTTGCTGGTTCGCTAAAAGCATATCTAACGGAAGAAGATCTAAGGACTGAAGCAAATAATATTCCGAAGGCAAATATTAATGTAGACAAAATTACTGCAATCCGCCTAATCATTGGGTAAGAATAATATTAGTCCGGTACACCGTCTATTGTCAAGAAAATGAAGCTAAGAGAAACGAAAAAGCACAAATTAAAAATTTCAACTTATCTCCCGCAGGAGGCAGAACCTAAGTTCGAACGGGCACCCACAACCCAGTGGTTGTCGAGCACCGGCTCACCAAACCACAAGCGTAGAAACGGAGCGTCATCAAACCCGACCGACGTTCCCGGCAAGTTTATATAATGATGCTTTAGAATTTCGGGATTTTTTATAATGAGAGCAATTCCGTCAAATTCCGTTGCTCCCCTTTCATCTTCATTCATTCTTTCTCTGAAGGCGACAACTGATAATTTAAGATATTCGCTTCCGTCTTGCATCCAAGTTGTGTAAAGAGCTTTTGGTGTTTTATATCCCTTTGGATCCCCCTTCCAATCTTGGACTTTAAGCCCGCCCAAAAGGTAACTACTTCCCACAAGTTCAGTCTGTTTTGAAACAGAAATCCTTGTTTCAACAAGAACAGGAATATCAAATCTCCCTTTAAATGCCTCTGGTTGGGGAGTGAATTTTGGCAAAGAATCGCGATACGACACTTCATCTATTCCAAGTACCTCATGAAAACCTAGCTTGATGTAACGGGCAACTTGCCTTTCCCATTCCCCCCGTAAATCAAGTTTTGGAGAAGCCTCTCTCTTTGCTCTGTTGTGTCTTTGAGTCTGGGCTAATTGTTTTTCAAACAACTCTCTGTCTGGATGGCTCATACCCAGGCGTTTAAGAACCCCAATGAGATATCCTTCGTGATCGACTGACATAATACAGGTATGATATCAGAATAAGTTTCTTAGTCAAATTTTTGAAGAAAAGGCGCCTTTTTGGATATATTGTTTCATTAAAGACTGATATGGAATGTTAAGGGCATTAGTTTTTTCTTCATATAACCGCACCTCCTTTCCCGAACCGACTATTTTACTTCAGAAGTGTAACCGATGTATCTCAGCCTACTCAGTCTCCGTTTAACTATTTATTTTGCACTCTCTGAAGGCCGCGTCCAATGTGACCAAGATAAGTTCGAGTTTTTCTTTAGCCTCGGGAAGGGAAATTGCGGTTTTTTCCTCAGGAAACCAGTGGAAGGTTGAGTTTCTGCAGCTTTTCCAAGTTTCCCAAAGCTTATCTCCCAAGGTTGATCCTCCGCAAAATTCAACTATTTTGTCATAAACACTTCCGCCTCTTAACTCTTTCTCCAAAGACGGATTAAGCGCTTTGCCTATTCTAAAACGCTTTCCGTAATATTCATCGGTTGTAATAAATCCAAGGTCCAAAAAAAGTTTTTTCAAAAACCCTTCGTAGGCTTTAGCTGCGGGGAAAACGACAAAGGAATAATCATGAAACTTCTGATCCCAAGAAGAAACCTTTTCCGAAAGCATTATCGACTCTTTCAACAGTTCCTGTATATCTTCTTGAAGATAGCTCCACCAAATTCTTTTTTCCAAAGGATTCATGATTGGTTTGTATTACTTCAAGCTAAGAGTAACGGAGACTGTTGTTTTCCCTTCAGATGTTGCGGCAATTCCCACAAAACCACTTGAGGATTCTTTTTCAAACGAGATGGTAGATGAACCTTCCCCATCAAAAGAATTTCCTATTTTCCATCCCGCCTTTGCGAGTTTGTCTTTGTAAAACTCCGCGACTTTATTTACAGAATCCGAAGTTTCCCAAGCAACCGAAACTCCTTCTCCTTTATCTGTTTTTGAATACCAAGAACTTGCAAGTTTCGCTTTTGGGTATGCTGGAAAATCTTTCGGAAAGCTAGCCGGAAGCTTACCTTCTTCATAAGAAAATTCTCCTTCGTTGTTTTTAAAAGTAACTTTCTTCCCTCCGTTTTGTACATTAACCTTAGTTCCCACAAGTTTAGAAAGAATATTCGCTGCAACCCTCTCTCCGATTTTTGTATAGACTACTTTCCCGATAGCTCCAAATAAAACTAATATAACGACAATAAGAACCAGAAATTTCAAAAACTTATTAGGTTTTTTTGCCGATTCTTCCTCGTGGGGAAGTTCTTTAAGCTGAATTTCACTCTTTTTTGTTTTACCCTGTTTTTTAGCCAAAAATAATCACCACCATTCTCTATAGTATAATAATGCAATTGACAAGACCAATGGAAGACCCTAATCAAAAAAAACAAGAGCTGCTCCCCCAACAAAGATTTCTTGAAATTATTAAAGATAAGAAAACAATAAAAAAAATTATCTTTTTTTCAGTATTGTCCTCAATTTTTATCTGGCTTTTTTGGGGGATACCGCTTCCAACCAATCTTTCCTCAGAACAACTCCCGGTTTCAACCAAGCTTTTCGACAGAAATGGAAAACTAATTTATGAAATTTACGCGGAGAAAAGAAGAACTCCTATAAAACTCTCCGAGCTTCCTCCTTATGTAAAACAGGCAACAATTTCGATTGAAGACAAAGAATTTTATAAACACTACGGCTTTTCTCCCACCGGTATCGCAAGAGCAGCATTTAATATCGTTTTCAAAAGAAAGCTGCAAGGAGGATCTACCCTGACTCAACAGCTCGTTAAAAATACTCTTCTTTCTCCGGAAAGAACCCTTAAAAGAAAAATAAGAGAGTTTGCAGAGACTTTAGTAGTTGAGGCAATTTATTCAAAAGATCAAATTCTTGAAATGTATCTAAACCAAATTCCTTACGGTTCAACCGCTTATGGAATTGAGTCTGCAAGCGAGCTTTATCTAGGCAAAAGCGCAAAGGACCTAACTTTAGCTGAAGCAGCTTTTCTGGCCGGTCTTCCGGCAGCTCCTACCAGATACTCCCCCTTCGGAGCACATCCAGAACTTGCCAAGGGAAGACAAGAAACAGTTTTAAGAAGAATGGTTGAAGATGGACATATTAATCAAAATCAAGCGGATGATGCCAAGGATCAAGAGCTTAAATTTGCAGAGGTTACTGCGCCTCACGCCCCCCACTTTGCTCTCTGGATAAAAGAACAGCTTGCTGATAAATACGGTGAAGCGATTGTTGAAAAAGGCGGACTTAGGGTTATGACGACACTTGATCTTGATTTGCAGGATTTTGCCCAACAGCAAATTGCCTCCGAAGTCGCCAAACTTAAAAAACAAAAGGTCGGAAATGGAGCTGTCATTGTAACCCGTCCGAAAACCGGCGAGATATTGGCCATGGTCGGATCCAAAGATTATTTCGCGACCGACGAAGACGGAAAAGTTAATGTAACTCTGGCCAAAAGACAACCGGGTTCCTCCATCAAACCATTAAATTATGCCCTGGCACTTAAGGATAAAAAAATAACTCCCTCAACGACTCTTGCCGATGTTCCAACTTGTTTTTCAGTGTTAGGACAACCCATTTATTGCCCAGTCAATTATGATGGAACTTTCCATGGGGCTGTTCAGGTAAGATTTGCCCTGGGAAATTCTTATAACCTTCCGGCCGTAAAGGTTTTAACAACCAATGGTCTTGATAATTTTGTTTCGTTTGCAAAAAACATGGGAATAACTACATTTGCCGATCCTTCCGATTACGGTCTTTCTTTAACTCTTGGTGGTGGGGAGGTTAGACCTTACGATATGGCTGAAGCGTATGGTGTTTTTGCAAATGGAGGGATTAAACAACCTCTTGTTTCCATCCTCAAAGTAACTGACTGGAAGGAAAGAGTTTTAGAGGAAACAAATCTTGACCAAATAGAAGGAGACAGAATTCTTGACTCAGAAGTACCATTTTTAATTTCTCATATTCTTCTTGATAATAATGCCCGCCTAAACGCTTTTGGAGAACACTCTTTCCTAAATGTTGCGGGCCACTCCGAAGTATCGGTTAAAACAGGAACTACAAACGATAGACGCGATAATTGGACAATAGGATTTACCTCACAAATTGTCGTCGTAACGTGGGTCGGAAATAATGACAATACCCCAATGAGTGGAGCTGTATCGGGTGTTAGCGGCGCCTCGCCAATTTGGAATAAAGTCATGAAGTTTGCGCTGGACCGCGCCGAGGATGGATATTACAACAAAGAAGATCAGGGACATGCCTGGCCGCATCAACCCGAAGGGATTATTGGAAAGAGTGTTTGTGCAACGACCGGATTACTGCCCTCCGGGTATGATACAAACCCGGGATGCCCAACCCGTTTTGAATATTTTTTGAAAGATAATCTTCCGCCACAAGACACTGGAGAGCGGGCAGATCTTCAAATAAATAAAACCAACGGCCAACAGGCAGCAAGTGACGTTCCTCCCGAGCTTATAGAAACCCAAAATCATCCAATTATAAAAGACCCAACGGGGGCGGTTTTTTGTCTTGACTGCCCTGTGGCGTCGCAATCAGCAACCATTAGATATCCACTTAGTAGATAGGGATGCCCTTTCAACTTTGAGCTTCTCGGATTATGACATCCTCCCCCCGCAGCTGCGGGGTGTTTCCCTCCAAAGGAGGATGACATATCAGTTTCAATTCATCCCCGATTAAATCGGGGTGTTCTTGAAATCTGTTATAATACCGCTCATGGCTAGAGCAGCCCGCTTCGCCCCGCTTCGCCGAATCGAGGCGAGCGCGAGGCGAGTCAAAAAAAAATTAGATGAATACCTTGCCCGAAAATCTCTAACAAACCCTTTTGAATTAATAAAAAGGGTTCTGGTTTTAATTGGAAAACCTTTTTACCTTCTTTTCACTCTCCTTATTATTGTTTTTGCGTTTGTGTTTTATCATTTTAAACTTCTTAAAAAAGTAAATATTAGGCCAATATTACGGAAAATTAAGTTCCCAACTCCGGAGGCAAAAGCATTTTTTGGAATAATAAAACTTAAGTTCCTTCTTTTTTTTACAGTTATCGCCGGTCGTGCTTCGAAGATAAAGGAAATAGAAATTAAATCCAAGCCCGTCAAGTTTTTGATTTTTTTCTTGGCATTTTGCTTTATTCTCTGGTTCTTTGTCGTCAAAGACCTTCCTCAACCTAAAGATCTCGTAAATAGAAATATCGAAGTTTCAACCAAAATTTACGACAGAAATGGGATTCTTCTTTATAAAATTTATAAAAATAAAAATCGAAGCCTGGTTCCTTTGTCAAAAATTCCGGAACACGTAAGACTGGCAACTTTGGCTGCTGAGGATGCAGAGTTTTACGAACATCCCGGATTTTCAATCAGAGGAATCCTGCGAGCCTTTATTAGAAACGCTACCCGGGGTGAGCTTTCCGGGGGCTCAACAATTACCCAACAACTTGTCAAAAATGCTTTACTTTCCCCGGAAAAAACTCTCGGACGAAAAATCAAAGAAATGGTTCTAGCCGTTGAAGTTGAATTTACGTATTCAAAAGATCAAATATTTGAGATGTATCTTAATGAGGTATCTTACGGTGGAACTGCGTATGGAATCCAGGAAGCTACACAGCTTTATTTTGGAAAAGATGTTTCTGCATTAACATTATCGGAGGCCGCACTTTTGGCGGGACTTCCCAAAAGTCCAACAAAATATTCTCCGTTCGGAACGAACCCCGATCTTGCTAAAGAAAGACAAAAAGAAGTATTACATTTAATGGTTGTGAATAAATTTATCAAAAAGGAGGAGAGCGAAAAGGTCTTACAAGAACCTTTGATTTTTGCCCCAAATAAAATTAACATAAAAGCTCCGCATTTTGTTATGTACGTAAGACAGCAGCTTGTAGAAAAATATGGTGAGGAGGTCGTTGAAAAAGGAGGTCTTGATGTTGTTACTGCACTTGACTATTCAATCCAACAAATGGCCGAGGGTGTTGTTAAGGAAGAAATAGAAAAACTGGGAAGACTAAATGTTGGAAACGGCGGAGCTTTGGTTCTTGATCCTAAAACCGGCGAGATTTTAGCCATGGTCGGATCAAAAGATTATTTTGATCAAAAAAATGACGGGAATGTAAATGTAACGGCCGCATTAAGACAACCCGGCTCCTCCATCAAGATTGTTAACTATGCATACGCACTTTCACACGGATATTCTCCTTCCTCTATTTTGGATGATTCTCCTGTTAATTTTGCCACTCCCGGCCTTCCCCCGTACTCCCCGAGAAATTACGATGGAAATTATCGGGGCAAAATTACTTTAAGAAGCGCCTTGGCCGAATCAAGAAACATTCCGGCTGTTAAAGTTCTTGCATCATATGGAGTAAGTAAGATGATTGAACAGGGGAAAAAGATGGGTATTACATCATGGAATGATCCTTCCAGATACGGACTATCTTTGACCCTGGGAGGAGGAGGGGTAAGGCTAATCGACCTTGCCAAAGTTTTTGCAACTATTGCCAACTACGGCAAGCGTCCTGATTTGATTTCAGTTTTAAGAGTTACAAATTACAAAGGAAAAGTACTGGAAGATAACAACTGTGCAAACGAAATTTCCAATCGATCAACCGAAGCGTTAACTGTTCATGCGGCAGAAGCAGCTATCGATAGCTGTGCTAAGGAGCAAGTGGTTGATCCTAGAGTTGCATTTCAAATTATTGATATTCTAAAAGATAATAATGCACGCGCTCCTTCTTTCGGATCAAACTCGCAACTTGTAATTCCGGGTCATCCGGAAGTTGCCGTAAAAACCGGAACGAGTAATGATCTTCGCGATAATCTAACTATTGGATTTAATCAAAATTATTTAGTTGCTGTCTGGGTTGGAAACAACAACAATTCTCCCATGTCAAGGATCGCTTCAGGAATTACAGGGGCGGCACCTATTTGGAATAAAATTATAAGCGCTCTTCTGACCAACGAAAGCACCCAAGATTGGCAGCCACCACAAGGAATTAGTCGAGTCGGAATTTGTACTTACACCGGAACCCTTCCTTGCGAGGGGTGCCCGATAAAATATGAATGGTTTTTAGATGAAATAAAACCAAAAACAGCATGCCGAGTTGAACAAATTGCTGAGATAAAAGAGAAACAAGCACAACTGGAAGCCGCTAAGAAAGAAGGCCTGCCTGCGCAGACAGGTCAAATTTTAGAGCCCGCCGCCCATTTTCCCTAATTCTTTAAATCTATTTTAAAAGTTCTCCTTCATATATTATTTTTGATAACTTTGGAAAAACCTCATCGGCCTCTCTTTCAACCACTCCTTTTGTCAAAATTACAACTACATACGGATCTTTTGCAAAAACAATTCCTGCATCATTTACAACATGGGTTTCGCGGCCATATTTATGGGCGACTTTTACCTCCTTTGGAACACCGGCGACTAACCAATTCTCGTAAATCGTGTCTGTCAAAAAATTAATAATTGCATCGCGGGATTTTTCAGAAACGATCTCCTTGTTCCAAAGTTTTTTAAAGAAAATCCCGATGTCGTACGGGACAGTTTTGTTATTCGCCAACGAGGTTTGTGTCATGCCTATCTCCGAAGTTTCCTTATTAATTTTTTCGTCTCCCAAAACTTTTTTTATTATTCCAAAAGCAGTATTGTCCGAACTTTTAGCCATTGCTTCTACCAGCTGGCGATAAGTAAATACACTGCCGGCAGGTTTATATTGGATAGATCCTGACCCGCCAATCTTGTCGGAATCTTTTAGTGTATATTTTGTCTCTGGAATAATTGTTCCTTTTTCTATTTCTTTATAGTAGGTAGCCATTGCCGGAAGTTTAATTAAAGATGCTGCTTGGAAACTTTCTTTCTCATAAATTCCATAACTTGATCCATCGTTAAGTCTCACAACGTGAAGTCCATAAGTTCCTGAGAGATTTTTTGTTGCATCTTTAAAATCTTTTACTACTTTTTCTGATTTCTCTTTGTTGTTGTCATCAACCTTGCCATTTTTATTGCCAATTATTATTGTCTCTTCTTTAAAAGGATTAAGACTCGAACTTAGACTTAGACTGGATACTTTTATCCTTGGAAATCCGGGAAATTTCCAATCTCTTGCGCTCGCCGCCAATACTCCCGAGGAGAAGATTGTTACAAAAAGCACAAAAAGAAGAACGAATCTTTCCTTTCTACCCCAAACGAAAGGAGGCTCGCGTCTCTTTTTTCTATTTTCTAACTTTAAGTCCTTAAAGGATCTGTTTGACGGAAAGTTTCTTTCGAGTTCTTCCTCGTCCAACTCTTCGTCAAATTCTTCTTTTTCCCCAAAAAGTCGCATAAGTTAATTTTACAATGGTTAATGGTTAATGGTTAATAGAGGAAAATAATTTCGCTATTTCTTCGGGAGTGTGAAAATGTTAAAGTTTTCACGAGTGAAAATAACTTTTATGTCCAAAACAGTTTATTTGCGTCGTTTTTCCCATACTTTCTGATTAACTAGGTTCTCGGGCTTTTGGCCAGAAAATAAGTCCAAAATTGCCGAAACTGCCTGCTCTCCCATTTTTGCTCTCGCTTCATAAGTCGCACTTGCAATGTGTGGGGTGAGTATTACATTTTGCATATTAATTAATTCCGAATTGATATTTGGTTCATTATCAAAAACGTCAAGCCCGGCACCTTTTAAGTGACCTGTTCTTAACGCCTCCACCAAGTCTGCCTCACTGACAATCGGTCCTCTGGCAGTATTGATAAGATATGCTCCCTGTTTCATTTTAGTCAAAGTATCCCTATTAATCATGTGCCTTGTTTCGTCGGTTAAAGGAACATGCAAAGAAACAAAATCGCTCTTTGCTAAAAGATCATCAAGACTTGCAAAAGTAACTCCCAACTCGGATTCTGCCTTTTCATCTCTTTCGTGTTTGTTGTAAAGAACCGTCATGTTATACCCTTTGGCGCGCCTTGCAACCATTGATCCAATTCTTCCAAGACCAACGATTCCTAAAGTTTTACCAACCAGATTTTGTCCCAAAAAAATGTCCGGTTCCCAACCTTTATATCCTCCCCGACGAGTTGACTCATCCGCCTCAACTATTCTTCTCGCAAGAGCAAGTATAAGTGCCCAAGTATGCTCAGCAACAGACTCATTAACTTCATCAGAAGGCGTGTTTGTAACAACTATCCCTCGATCTGTCGCGGCAGCAACATCGATATTGTCAAAGCCAACCGCATAGTTGGAAATAATTTTCAGTTGTGGTCCTGCCGCATCCATCAAATCTCCGTCGATTCGGTCAGTTAGTAAACAAAGGAGACCGTCAACTCCCTTAACTTTCTCAACTAGTTCTTCTCCGGTTAATGGTCGGTCAATATCGGAAACTACCACCTCATTTCCAGCCTTTAATTTTTCTAGGTGATCCCCCGGAATTATCCTTGTAACAAAAATTTTCATAAAGTTACTAAGTTAATTAGGTACTAAGTTACTAAGATTTCTTATATCTATTAAGAGATTTTATATATAAATTAACTCCCACACCCAAACCTTCATACTCTTTATCTAAATAATTATAAACTTTTTCTGATAAGTATTTTAAACTAAAAGCAACTCTAATGTGGCTTCTCGTTTCCTCAATTTCTCCTCTCACTTGATAGAGAACTCGAACTTTGTCAGCAAAGGAAAACCTACCATGAGATTCTGCTATCTGTGCTATTATCGAATTAACAGAAGCCCTTGTCTGGCTAATCAAATTATATTTTTCTGAGGGAGGATACTTTGAAGTTTCTTTGTAAATTATTCCCAACAGTTCAAAACCTTTCTTCCAAATTTCCAAATCGTAAAATTCCATCTTTACTTAGTAACTTCTTAACTTAGTACCTTAGTAACTAAAGTTCTTGTACAGAAACCCCGCTACTTTTTGCTCTTTCGAGCCATTCAGGCATTTCTGATTCTTTTAACAATCCTTTTTGTGGGCCAACATAACCAATAACACTAGCTGAGTTAATTGTCCCCCACATTAATGCTTCTTCTATAGGTTTCCCTTTTACAAGTGCAGCCAAACACCCGGAGCCGAATGAGTCTCCTGCTCCGGTTCGTTCATAGGCATCAACGGGCAAGATTCCCACTTTAAAAAATTTCTGCGAGGCAGATTCGAAAGCGAAGGAACCGTTGCCTCCGTCAGTTATCATACAAATTTTCGGACCTAGCTTTGAAAGTCCACTTAAAAGCTCTTTTTCTTTTTCGTGAGAGTCACCAAAACCAGTTAGTTTCTCTGCCTCTTCCCGATTCACAAAAATCATATGAGTCAAAGACAAAATGTCTTGAATCTGATCCCTCGGAGCCCTTAACTGCCACGTCCCTGGGTTAAAGACCAATTTAATTTGAGGGTTTTTCTTGAGCCATTCCGTGAGGTGGTTATAAAACGGTCTAAAGCTCTCTCCCATCGAAGTTAAGTAGACCCAAGGAGGGGTTGGGAGTTGCACCGGAAATTCATAAGAACGAGGTGCATGATAAACAAAAATTGTCCTTTCTCCTGAATAATTAATTACTGTTGAATAATTTGAGGAGGTTCCCGGCTGTTGAATCACGTAAGTTAGGTCAATACCCTCGTCTTTTAACCTTTTGGTAATTAATTCTCCGATATTATCATCTCCAAGAGTTAAAACTATTCCCACATTAACACCCAATCTTTTTACTCCAACTGCATTGTTGGCAGCATTTCCACCGACCGAAAATTCCAGATTCTTGACAGGAATTTTGTCTCCGTACGAAAAAGCAATAAAACATTCCTTTGTGTCAATTTGGCATAGAGTTTCGCTCTCTGTCGGAGTCATAAAAACGTCAATCGATGCATCTCCAATTGATAAAAGCTCGAAATTATTGTTCATCTTCCAATTCCTTTTTATACTCGCCCTTGCGTGCGAGTGAATTCATTTTAGCACGGTGAAGAAGAGCTTTCTGAGCAGAAAAAATATTTTCTTGCCTTCCTTTCCAAATCTCCATTACCGGTCCTTCTAGTGCTCTTTCGAAAGAAAAGCTTATTTCCCAAGGCAAATTGTTCTTGCCCTTGCATATCTCATTTAACCTTTCAGTTGCCGATATTGCGCTTTGTCCTCCTGATAGAAAAACAACAGCCGGAACTTCGGTTGGAACAGAATTTCTTAAAGCTCGAATTGTAGTTTTGGCTATTTCTTCGTTTGAGACAATTTGACCAGAATCTTTTCCCGGAAGAACCATATTAGGTTTTAAAATTATTCCGGTTACGTCGACACCATACTTTGTCATTGAATCAAAAACAACTTTTAATGTTTCTTTTGTAACTTCCTCACACTTTTCAATTGAGTGGTCCCCGTCTATTAATACTTCGGGCTCAATAATTGGAAGAAGACCTTTCTCCTGATTTTCATGGGCATATTGGGCTAAAATGTCGGCATTTGCCTCAATACACTCTCGTGTTGGAATTCCCTCGCCGATTGTTATAACAGCTCTCCACTTTGTAAACTTTGCGCCCAAGCCTTTATATTCAGAAAGTCTTTCACCAAGTCCTTCAAGTCCTTTTGTAACTTTTTCTTCCTCCGATTCTCCGAAAGGTTCTGTTCCCTGATCTACTTTGATTCCCGAAATTATTGCTCGATTGGTTATGTATTCCGCAAAGTTAATCCCGTCATCAGTATTTTGATGGATAGTCTCGTCGTATAAAATCACTCCTCCAATATACCTTTCTAAATTGGGCGTAGTTACCAAAAGCTGCCGAAATCGCCTTCTTGTTTCTCCAGTAGATTCAATTCCTATCTTTTCAAATCTTTTAGTTAACGTGGGAGTCGAAGCATCAGCTGCTAAAATTCCTTTACTTCCTTCTAAAAGTTTTTTAACAATTTGGGCAAGTTCACTCATCAGAATCAATTTAACATTTTGAGATTGAAAGAACAACTCAAAAGTTTCATACTTAAGTAATGGATCCCAATAATAGCCAGCCAGTTCCAAACCAACCAATCGAGCCTCAATCAACTGAACCAGTGCAACCAAATGTTGCCACACCTGAAATCCCAACCACACCGCCGGTAGAACTAACGCTCACTCCTACTCCGTCACAGATTCCTGTACCTCCGAAGACCAGTTCACTTTTAATGATAAGTGTTATTGTTTTAGTTATCTCACTAATTGCAGGGGGCGTGTATTTTGCATATCAAAGTTACTTTGTCAAAAAACAAGCATCCCCTTTTACCTCGCCAAAACCAACAGTAGAGGCGGATACCCCCACCCCCAACCCGACTGCAAACTGGAAGACTTATACAAATACAAAATATAAATATTCTGTTTCTTACCCCCCGTCCTGGAAGCCACTTGTGCCCGGCAACAATAACGACTTAGTTGAGCCTGATGTAAACTATCCCAACTCTTTAAACATTTGGCAAATCGGCTTGGACGGCACTCAAGTTGGAAGTCCGGTTGTAATCGGAATCATTATACCGGACGGGGATATTAACCAATTATTTGATGGTCGAAAAAAGACTGAGACACAACTAAACGGCACGCAAACGACTAAGTATGAAAAAATTAGTGACAATAAACTAAGTATAAATTATATTTTTGTAATGAAAGGTAACCGATATTTAGAGCTGTCAATAAGCCACGATATTAATGATCCAATTCAAAAAACACTTGACCAAATCATCTCCACGTTCAAGTTCATACAATAGATATTAGGAACTAGTTGCTAACTTCTAGATTCCGGTTCTCTTTGAATGTTTTTTGAGCCAAGAGGAAATTTCACTCTATTTTCCTTATGATCATGGATTTCCTGTCTGGGGTTACATCTACCGACACTTTCGTTCTTTCCCTTATACCGAATTCTTTACAAATTTCTTCTGGAATAGGAACACAAAGTTGCCCATTATATTCTATGACTTTTACAATGTATGACATGAATTAGGAAGACTGAAAATCTTTTTCTACGCCTTCAGAAATATATTGCTTCATGAGAGTTTGGTAAGGCATATCTTTTTTGTTGGCAACAACCTTCACTTTAGCCAAAAGACTAGTAGTAACTCTTAACGAAATCGGCTGTCTGGTCAGCTTGAGATTGGGAAATATAACGTGCCTAGCTTTGGACCAATCCACGTAATCAGTGGAATCGTGAGTATCCCAAAACTTTCTTTCCTCGTCCTCGGTTTTAAAATTTGGTATTTTTTTGAATTTATTTTTCATATGTCTCTTTTTCCTTTTTATTCATATTCCTAACCGATATTACCCTGACCTTATTACTTCTAATTGTAAAACTAACAAAAAGTTTTTTCCCTTTATCTGTTAAGCCTAAACACTGATATCGCTTCTCAATTTTTGAGTGTTCTTCATCTTCCGAAACTAATATGTCATTAAAAAAAACTTCTTCGGCTTCTTCGTTTGTAATTCCATGCTTTTTAAAATTCTTATCTATATTTCCCTTGTCCCACTCAAATTCAAGTGGTTCTGGAATTATATTTGATTTCATATAGTATATACAGGGTAAATACGATTTGTCAAGAGTTCTTACGGGTGATTACACGCCTAACAGCTTCAATAATATCCTTGGCTTTCATATGGTACTTCTCCAGAAGCTCATCCGGACTGCCGGATTCGCCGAAGGAATCCGGCATGCCGATAAATTCCATTGGGACCGGAAAATTTCGACCCAAAACTTCAGCTATCGCTCCGCCCAACCCTCCTGTTATCTGATGTTCTTCTACTGTTACAATTGCCCCACAAGTTTTTGCAGATCGGATTATTGTTTGCGCATCGAGAGGTTTTATTGTATGAGAATTTAAAACCAGAACATCAATTGCCTTTTTCTCGAGTTCTTTTGCAGCCAGAAGTGCTTCATAAACAAGCGGCCCACAACCGATTATCGCCACCTGCGGATCTTTCGATTCCCACAAAACTTCTGCCCGTCCAATTTTGAAAGGAGTCTCCTCTGTAGTAAAAACCGGTGTTTTTTCCCGGGTGAACCTAAGGTAAACCGGGTGCTCGGTTTTGGCTGCTTCAAGAGTGGCTTTCTTGGCTTCGATTGAATCGCAAGGGACAATAACTGTCATATTCGGCATTGCCCGCATGAGAGCGATATCTTCGAGCATTTGGTGAGTGGCACCATCGGGACCAACAGTTAATCCCGCGTGAGCTCCGGCAATTTTTACCGGAACATCATTTAGGGCAATTGTGGTTCTTATCTGTTCCCAGTTTCGGCCCGGAGAGAATGCGGCATAGGAGGAGATAAAAGGAATTTTACCGTAGAGGGCCATCCCAGCAGCAATTGTTGCCATCCCCTGCTCGGCAACTCCGACTTCAATAAATCTTTCGGGGAATTTCTCTTTAAATAAAATCGAGCGTGTGCTTTCGGCCAAATCCGCACACAAAACAACAACTCTTTCATCTTTTTCTCCAGCAACCACCAGTCCTTCCCCATATCCTTGGCGGGTGGCCGCCATGTCAATATCTTTAGAAAAGATTTTCTGTGATAGTTTGGCGTTAGTACTTAACATTATTATAAATTTCTAATTATTTTATTATTCTAATTGACCTAAATAATTTATAATTTTAAAAATTCCCAAATTGGGATTTATTTAGAATAATTAGATCAATTAGGCTAATTCACTCATGTTCGCTCCTAATCTTTCCTCCTAAAGTTCTTAAATCATGCAAGGCAATTTTGGCTTGTTCGGCCTTTGGCGGCTCACCGGGCATGTCGGTTATCCCCGGAGGGCTCCCGTGCCATTTATAGTCATTTTCCATATAATCAACTCCTTTTCCGGGAATCGTGTGGGCAATAATTACAGTTGGCTTCTCATAAACTGCCCTTGCCTCGCCTACTGCATCAATAATCTCCCGGAAATTATGACCATTGATTTCGATTACGTGCCAATTAAAAGCTTTATATTTCTCAACCAGGGGTTCCAAAGGCATTATATCTTCGGTAAAACCATCAATCTGTATATCATTTCTATCTACAATTACGGTTAGGTTTGAAAGCTTGTACTTCCCGGCAAACATTACAGCTTCCCAATGATTTCCTTCATCGTGCTCTCCGTCCGAGCAAATACAAAAAATACGAAAGCGCGCGTTGTCCATCCGAGCGGCATAGGCATAACCGGAAGCCTGACCCAATCCTGAGCCCAAAGGACCGGATGTAGTTTCAACTCCTGGTAGTCTTTTTCTCTCGGGATGACCCTGAAGGGGACTGCCCAGTTTCCTTAATTTCCAAAGCCACTCTCTGGGGAAATAACCCGACTTTGCCATAGCCGCGTATCTAACCGGACAAATATGGCCATTAGATAAAATCAGCCTATCGCGCTCCGGCCAATCGGGATTTTTGGGGTCGTGGTTTAAAATTCCGAAGTAGAGGGCGGTAAAGATGTCTGCCATTCCAAGAGATCCGGCGGAATGACCGGAGCCGGCCTTAGTAAGCATTTTGATAATATCCTCGCGGATATCATTTGCAATTTTCTCAAGTTCTTGGACAGTGTGCTTCATAAGGTAGGCACTAGGGACTAGGCATTAGGCACTAGTTTTTGAGTTTGCTTATTAAAGAGTTTAACATTTTCATTACCTCCTGTAATAGATCATTTGCTTTTTGAAATTCTTCTAAGGAAATATATTTTAAATCTTTTGCAATCGAGAGTTGAGTTTCCAGTTCTGCTCCAGAACCAAAAGCAATTTGCAAAAATTGTATGTATTCAAGCCTTCGCTGGCGCGCATAACCTTCTGCAATATTGGATGGGATAGAAACGGCGCTGCGTCTTACTTGAGAACTTAAGCCATATGATTCTTCACGAGGAAAATTTCTTGTAAGTTTGTAAATTAGTAAAGAAAGTTCATAAGATTTTTGCCAAACAAT
>CAYISM010000008.1:0-15602 GCA_964366085.1 uncultured Gammaproteobacteria bacterium
GCTCTTCGAGCTTCGGAGGGTCCAACCTTCGCATTCATCCATGGGCTTACGCCCAAGGTTTTCTGCGAAGGCGGATAAAAAATGCATGGGCACAAAATCGGATTACTACGACATATTGGGAGTTTCCAAAAGTTCTTCGGCTGATGAAATAAAAAAAGCCTATCGGAAGCAAGCTTTGGAGTGGCATCCTGATAGGCACAAAGACGATAAAGAAGCTTCGGAAAAAAGGTTCAAAGAAATAAACGAAGCCTATCAAATTCTTTCTGATTCCCAAAAAAGACAGGCTTATGACCAATTTGGTCATGACGCTTTTTCTCCCGGTGGCATGCCGGGGGCAGGTGGGTTCGGAGGTCAAGGCCCATTTGGCCAGCAAAGTGGAAGATATGGGCCTTTCACCTACACTTATACGACAACGGGTGGAGACGGCCCCGCAGCCGCGGGGTTCTCCGGAATGGATTTCGGTGACCCTTTCGATATTTTTGAACAATTCTTTGGCGGCGGTTCTCCATTTAGGCAAGCCCGTCAAGTCCCCCGTTATTCAATAGAGATAGATTTTATGGAGGCTATAAAGGGAGTCGCAAAAGAGGTAAGCATCGAGGGTAAAAAACGAAAAATAAAAATTCCGGCTGGAGTCGATGAGGGAAATAGAATAAATTTCGGCGACTTTACTCTTTCTATAAACGTTAAGCCGCACAATATTTTTGAAAGAGACGGAGATGACATTTATATTCGAGTGGCAATTCCCTATTCTTTGGCAGTTTTAGGGGGAGAAATAAAGATTCCAACAGTTAACGGAGAAGTAAAAATCCGAGTTCGACCGGGAACTCAGTCGGGGACAATGATCCGCTTGCAGGATAAAGGCGCACCCCGTCTTCATGGGAGAGGAAACGGCGACGAATACGTCCGCCTCAACGTCCTCATTCCCGAAAAACTATCTAGAGACCAGAAACGCACCATAGAAGAATTGAGCGAAGAAGGGTTGTGAACACTACATCACTATATATTGGTGTAGTGTTAATACTTTTTCTTTTTGGTAAATTCTTCGGAAGCCATTTTTCTAAAATTTTTGTTTATTATTTCTTTCTCTTCCACCCCCTTCAGAAAGCTTTCAAGATTTCTATTCTGACCTTGAGTAATTGAGTATTGAGCAACCGAAAGAAGCACTTTTGGAAGCTGAAGTTCTATTGGAACCGGAGGTAAGTTTTTAGGTATATCGTATTTAATAGGGAGTTTAGAAATAACTTCTTTAAAGCCCTTACCTCCTTGAGACAGCCAGGCACTTACTTTTGCGACGGTAACATAGCTTGTATGTAAAGATTTGACAATTTCCTCGTATGTTTTTCCATTTAAAAGAAATTTTGCAATCCTTAATCTCTTGGCTAAATTTTTTATTTCCTTTGCAGTCAAAAGATCTTGTAGGAAGTTGGCAACCTCAATTGGAGTTTTAGCTACCCGAAAAGAGTTAATAAGATCGAACACCAATTCCAACTGCTCGTTTCTTGATAATTTCTCTAATCTCTTTGGTTTTTCGGAATAAGTTCCTGGCATTCTCACTACATCACTATATAGTGATGTAGTATATAAATTATTATCTTTGAATTCCGCTGTCAATCAGTAAAATGGAAAAAGAATTTACCTTTCTTCGTTGCCGAAAAACTCTCGAGGGAACAAAAAAGAATTGTTGAGGAAATGGAAGAAGAAAGTTTATAGTCTATTTTTGTTTTTGCCAGCTCTCGTAAGTTCCGATCTTTCCCAAATTATAAAAAACATAGGTTGGGGATTCCCTTGAGTTCTTTTTTTCAACACCTTCATTATAAATAATGCCATCATATCCCTCTTCTCTTATAAATCTCGAAAATAGTTCGCTCCAAGAAGGAGCAGGATAGCAGTCGTCCCCAATTCTTTTATCCGCAGCGGTCCAAAGCATTACTCTTAAGTCAATATCGGGAAGTCGGGATACTTTTTGAAGGTGTTCGGCATATTCTTCTCGGAATTCGGAGGCGAAGGGAATATCTGGTGTCACATAATTTTCCAAATAATGTTTTTGCCATTTTTCGAAAAGCTCTTTTGGTACGGGAGCGTTTTTCCCGTTGTCGGTTTTAACTCTTAGATCCAGCATGGTGGCCTGGTAAGGGAGGAGGGTCAGTATGTTTAAATCAACTTTATTACCGAATTGTCTTACTTGGGAATAGCCTGCAGCAGTCTCTTTGTCTGGAACAGTATAGAATCCGCTACCCAACGTAAAACTCCCAATTGAAAATTTGAGAAATGAGGGGTCTTGGTAATCAAAATTCGAGTCGAAAGCAAAATTGGCGGAAGCTCCGTGGAATAGTCTTTCATTAGAACTATCAAACTGTTGACGGGACAATGTTCTCGGATCAATCTGGCCTATTGTAACTTTCCCAACTGGTTCTAGGAATGTACCAATTTCTGAAGATTCTCCTGCCATGAAAGAATTTTAGCATAGTTGGGTTGACTTCTTTTTGGCCTTGCAGTAAACTTAGATTAGAATTTAGGATTTAGAGTTTAGAATTTTAATTGATGGTGGGATAAGTGCCCGCCATTTTTTTTAGAAAAGTATGCAAACACCAAGAACAGAATTTGCACAAGCACTAAAGGCTGTCGCTACCGAGCGAGGGCTGGATGCCGCTGTAATTTTAGACACAATTAAGCAAGCAATAATTGCGGCTTACAGGCGTGATGCCAGAGAGCGTGGAGAAGAGACCGAAGAGTTTGAGTATGACGTTGAATTAAATTCAACAAACGGGGAAGCAAAAATATTTGCTTGGCCTTTGGAGAAACCGGAAGAAAAAAAGGACGTTACGCCTCCAGGATTCGGTCGAATTGCAGCCCAAACTGCAAAACAAGTTATCCATCAAAAAATAAGAGAAGCAGAGAAAAGTGCAATCATGGAAGAATTTTCAGTAAGAGTTGGAAACCTAATTTCCGGAATGATCCTTCGCTTTGAAGGTCCAGATGTTCGGATCGATATTGGCCGTACCGAGGCGATAATGCCAGTTAACGAGAGGATTCCAAACGAAAGACTGAATTCAAACCAAAGACTTACTTTTCTTTTGAAAGAAATTACAGAAACTCCTAAAGGAAAAATGCTTATTCTTTCCCGAGCTGACCCAATGTTTGTTCAGAAACTCTTTGTCAGAGAAGTTCCAGAACTTGCATCAAACAGTGTTGAGGTAAAAGTAATCGCAAGAGAGGCAGGAGTTAGAACTAAAATCGCCGTTTTTTCTAATCAGTCTGGTGTTGACCCCGTTGGTTCATGCGTTGGTCAAAAAGGAGTTAGAGTACAAGCAGTTACAAATGAACTTGGTGGAGAAAGAGTCGATATAATTGCCTGGAGTGAGGATTCAAGCGAGCTAATAAAATCTGCCTTGGCTCCTGCTGAAAATTTAAGTGTTACATTAAATGAGAAAACGAAAACTGCGACAGTTTTGGCTCCCGAGGACCAATTATCTGTTGCAATTGGGAAAGATGGTCAAAATGTAAGGCTAGCCGCAAAACTTTCCGGTTGGAGAATTGAAGTAGAGCCCTCCTCCGCTAAAGCTGCCCCCTTCGCCGAAGTGGCTACGAAGGCCGAGTCGGAAGGGCAAGGAGAGCCGGAATCAGAACTTGAAAAAGCGGAAAAAAAGGAAGCGGTTACCGAAGTTAGTCAAGGTGATCAGGTTAAGACTAAGGTGAAAACCAAAAAGAAAAAAGTGGTAGAGAAAAAAACTGAAGTCAGCGAAATACCAAAAGAGGAATGAGAAGCGTTCTTGTAAAAGATACTAACCATGGAAAAAGGATTACGAGCTCCAATAGTTTGCGTTTTAGGTCACGTAGATCACGGTAAGACCACACTTCTTGATGCAATAAGAAAGTCCAATGTCGCGGGACGCGAGACCGGTGGAATTACTCAGGCAATAGGTGCTTCGACCGTTACAACAAAAGAAAGTAAAAAAATAACCTTCATTGATACCCCGGGGCACGCCGCTTTTGGCAAAATGCGAAGCCGAGGGGCTGACGTTTCCGACATTGCAATTTTGGTTGTAGCTTCCGACGACGGTGTTGCTCCTCAAACCAAGGAAGCACTAGAGATTATAAGAGGCGCAAAGATTCCTTTTATAGTTGCAATAACCAAAATAGATCTTCCTTCAGCTTCAACCGAGTCGGTTTTGGGGCAACTTGAAAAAGAAGGAGTTTTATTTGAAGGAAGAGGCGGAGATACGCCCTATGTTCCTGTGTCTGCCAAAAATGGCGAAGGTTTAGAGCATCTACTGGAGACGATTACTCTTTTTGCTGAGGTGCATGGAGTTAAAGGAGATCCGGCACACTCTCTTGAGGCGGTTATTATTGAAACGTCTAAGGACAAACGGGGAGATGTTGCCTCGATAGTTGTTAGAAACGGTTCGATTAAGGTTGGAGGTACGATCTATGTAGAAGGAAAGGCTACTAAGGTCAGAGGTCTTTTCGACAATCAAGGCAAGTCAATTGTGGAGGTTCTGCCAGGATACCCCGCCCAAGTAATCGGGTTTGAGGGATTGCCTCCCATTGGAACAAAAGTGCTTTCCGAAACCTTGGAGACGATGAAAGAAACCATACCTGGTGAAGGAGAAAAAATTGGCAAATTAAAAGAAGGACAAATACCAATATTTATTAAAGCCAAAAATGAAGGAACTCTTGAGGCAATTTTGGCAAGCCTGCCAGGGAGTATTGTAGTTATAAATTCAGGTGTTGGAGACGTAAGAGAGTCCGATGTTCTTTTGGCAAAAGCCTCAAATTCGACTATTTTTGCTTTTGAGTCAGCTGTCTCAACTTCTGTCTCGAAATTGGCAGAAGCAGATAGCGTAAAAATTGAACGTTTTGAAATTATTTACGAACTTTTACAGAGGTTAGAGGAGTTGGTTAAAAAGGGTCAGATTGAGATTTTAGGAAAGGCGGAAATAATCGCAAGTTTTCCGTTTAACAATAAAAAAGTTGCAGGATGCAAAGTTCTTCAGGGAAGAATCAATAAAACCGATTCGTTAATTCTTACACGGGGAGAAAAACAAATAGGAGTTATAAAAGCAGTTTCCATGAAGAAGCAAAAACAAGAAATCAACGAAGCCAAAGCGGGAGAGGAATTTGGAATTCTTTTCGAACCGCAACTTGATTTTGTTATTGGGGATGTTATACTATCGGTCAGGAAATGAACGAAAACTCTTTAAACTCAATAATCGATGCTGCTTCGTCGATTTTAATACTTCTTCCAACAAAACCTTATTTTGATCAGGTTGCGGCTGGGTTGGGGCTTTTTTTGGCACTAAGAGACAAAAAGGAAACCAGTATTTCTTGTTCCAATCCAATGGTAGTTGAGTTTAACCGTTTGGTTGGAGTCAATAAAGTTACGAATGAATTAGGAAATAAGAATCTGTCAATGCACTTTGCAGGGTACGAAGCCTCAAATATCGAGAGGGTTAGTTACGACATTGAAAACGGCGAATTTAAATTAACAGTAATTCCAAAACCCGGCATGCCCTCTCCCAAAAAAGATCAGGTAGAGTTTAGTTTTACAGGGGTAGCAGCGGATTGCGTAATCTTAATTGGAGGGGGAAACGAAACACATTTCCCGGCGCTTTCTTCTCCAGATTTGGTAGGAGTTAAATTAGTTCACATTGGCACAAGAGCTCTTTCTATATCTAACGAAAAAGGAGTTTTATCTTTTGCAAAGCCGGGATCTTCTACTTCCGAAGTTGTCGCAAGTCTAATTGCCCAAAGCGGTTATTCTTTTGACCCGGATATTGCTACAAACCTTTTGATGGGGATTGAGGAGGGAAGTAAAGAATTTAAGGGCCAGGATGTTACTGCCGAAACTTTTGAGTTAGTTGCGCTACTACTAAGAGCCGGGGGAAGAAGAGTTGCAGCAGGCGGAAGAATCGACAAAAGTGTTTTTCCTGCCGGATCGATTCCGGGAGAAATCCCCGGGGAAGTTTTAAGTCCGGCCGAACCCGAACAGAAAGAAGAAACCCCGCAAGATTGGTTGGAACCAAAAATCTTCAAAGGAACCTCGATTAGCTAATTTTTCCAAGAAAAAACGGAAGCGTACTTGTCGAGAGAGATAATAATATATGATTGCAGTTTTGCAATCTCTCGACTTTCTTCTTCCGTTTAATAATTCCTGCTACTTTTTAAGCAATTTTGCGCATTTCGAGTTGGCCTAGCCACCGAGACTTGTTTGTCTCGTTCTCGAGCCGGACTGCTTTACCTTTCGGTAATCTCCCATTTATCGAGGAGACATCTGGTTACTTATTCCAGAAGGCAGACGTAAACCCGTGACAATTTCTTGTCAGAGGGGCGACTCTCGTGCGCATATTAGCCTTTTTAAGCTTCCTTCGTCTCTTTTCTCGCGAGCCGATCGGCATGGAAAGCGTAGAGAAGCCCCGTTCCCACATTGGCCATTGGCAAAAGCATGGCCGTGAGGATAAACATGGCCTTTAGGACTTCGGACTCACCGAGATGTGCTTGGGTGCTCTTCCAAACTCCAAAGAAGGAGCCGAAGACGAATGCGAGTAAGAAGCTCGCTGTTACCGGTTCCCACCAGAGGTACTTGCGATTGACGATCGCGAAGATGATCCAGGTGAGAATCGCGGCAGCCGCAGCCTTAAAGACCCAGACGTAGAAGCCCGGGGCATCGCCGACTTGCGGGGCGCTCAGGAACTCGTCGAAAACTATCCCGAGCGCCAAGGCCCAGATGATCCAGTTGTAGGTCATAGTTCTATTTTCTTTCGTGAACATGTTTCCTCCTGGATTTTGAGTTCTGCTTGTTCCTCGCGGTTCCTTAAGGCCGGAGGGGAAATGCAGTTGGTATTGTATGTCAAAGAACAAGAAACTATGGTTGAAATACTACCACAGAATCTTCCTAAAGTCAAGATTATGGGACATACTCCACTTTTTCGATTTTTACTTTTGCATTTTGAATTTTGATTTGGTATCATACACAAAGATGTAGGGCTAGGTTTATCCAATAAGGATTTACTTTGCCCCAGCCCCATTAGATAGCATTCGCATCTAACGGGACCACGGCATGACAAAATGGCATTATCGAAAGACGAAAAACAATCTATAATTAAGAAGTTCTCCCGAGAGAAGGGTGACACGGGTTCTCCCGAAGTTCAAATTGCACTTCTTTCGATTCAAATAGACAAATTAGTAGCACATCTAAAAGGCCACTCAAAGGATGTCCATTCCCGTCGGGGTCTTTTGTCAATGGTTGCAAAACGAAGAAGACTTTTAAACTATCTTCGAAAACGCGATGAGGAGCGCTACAAGAATCTCATTGCCGAACTTAAGCTGGAAAAATAATTTTTAATGAAAAAGACAGAAAAATCTATTGAGTTAGGTGGTCGCACTCTTACCCTCAAAACAGGAATCTTAGCCGAACAGGCAAGCAGTGCAGTTTTAGCCCAATACGGTGATACTGTTGTGTTGGCAACAGTTATGGGAGCTCCACTTAAGGTTGATCTTGGATATTTTCCGTTAACAGTAGAATATCAAGAACGTCTTTATGCAGGGGGAAGAATCAAAGGAAGCCGTTGGATGAAAAGAGAGGGTAGGCCGACTGACGAAGAAATTCTTACGGCAAGACTTATTGATAGATCAATTCGCCCTCTATTCCCCGAGTCTTACAAAAAAGATGTACAGGTAATTGCCATGGTTCTTTCTGTTGATACCGAAAATGACCCTTCAATTCTTTCCGCAATAGCGGCCTCAGCAGCTTTGGCAACTTCCTCAATTCCCTGGGACGGTCCGGTTGCTACCTTAAAAGTTGGAATGAAAGATGGAGCATATCTTGTAAATCCACTTAGTTCAGAATTATCTTCTTCAGATTTAGACCTCGTTGTTTCCTCAACAAAGGACGCAGTTTTAATGATTGAAGCAGGGGCAAAGGAAGTTTCTGAAGAGCAGGTGTTAAGGGCAATTGAGTTTGCAAAAAAAGAATCAGGAAAAGTAATTGAGTTAATCGAAAACCTTGTCAAAGAGATTGGCGTTAAGAAAGAAAAATTTGAAGAAGAAAAGATAGATGTCAAATTAATATCTTCGGTTAAAAAGTTAGTCGGGGATAAATTACCAAAGATTGTTGAAAGGTCTGCCGAATACGAGAAATTGGTCGCAGCAGTTTCAAATAATGTATCCGAAGAAGAAAAGAAATTTGTTCCTGTTATTTTAGAAAAACTCAAGAAAGAACATATTCACTCTTTGATTCTTTCCGGTAAGCGTTTAGATGGAAGAAAACATGATCAAATTAGACCACTTTCAATGCAAGTCGGCGTTCTTCCAAGAACCCATGGAAGCGCAATTTTTCAAAGAGGACAAACCCAAGTTTTGACAGTTACGACTCTTGGTGCCCCTTCAATGGAGCAGCTTCTTGAATCAGCAGAAGGAGAGGGATCAAAGCGCTATATTCATCATTATTCAATGCCTCCATATTCTGTGGGTGAAACCGGAAGAGTTGGTTTTCCGTCAAGGCGCGAAATAGGGCACGGTGCTTTAGCAGAGAGGGCACTTGAGCCGGTAATTCCAGCCAATGATAAGTTTCCTTATACAATTCGCATAGTTTCTGAAGTTATGAGTTCGAACGGTTCAACCTCTATGGCTTCTGTCTGCGGTTCGACGCTTTCACTTATGGACTCAGGAGTTCCGATAACCGCACCGGTATCCGGAATTGCAATGGGATTGGTTATTGAAGGCAAGAAAATTGCAGTCCTTTCCGACATAACCGGAATGGAGGACTTTAATGGAGACATGGATTTTAAAGTTGCAGGAAGTCAAAAAGGAATAACGGCACTTCAACTCGACGTAAAAACATTAAGCTTAACGACAGAAATCTTAAAAAACGCTTTGGCCCAGGCCAAAGAAGGAAGAGCATTTATCTTAAAAGCAATGCTTGATACCTTGCCCACCGCTCGCGAGAAAGTTTCAATTTATGCTCCGAAGATTAGAGTTGTAAGAATTCCAGTTGAAAAAATTGGGGAAGTAATTGGACCAGGAGGAAAAATGATTAAGAAAATTATTTTTGAAACCGGTGCTCAAGTTGAGGTTGAAGACGACGGAAGTGTTAACATTTCCGGAACCGATTCAGTATCGGTTGATAAAGCAGTTTCTATCGTTGAATCTTTGGTAAAAGAAGTTGTTCCCGGAGAAATTTACGAAGGGGAAGTTAAGAGGATTCAGCCATTTGGAGCATTCGTTGAGATTTTGCCCGGAAAAGACGGACTTGTTCATGTTTCAGACATGGCTGAGGGTTTTGTTAATGATCCAAATGACGTAGTTAAACTTGGTGATAAGGTTAAGGTCCGAGTAAAGGAAATTGATGATCTTGGACGTATTAATCTTTCAATGCGCATGGATCCATCCCAAGACAGACCAAGAGAGGAAAGACCCTCTTCAGGACATAGATTTTCACCAAGACCTGGCGGTGGTAGTCATAGAGGACCATCAAGAAGATTCAATAGTGGAAGGGATGATAGAAGAGCTCCTTCAGGACCACATTTTCCGGCCAGCAGGCTCTTAGAGCAAAAGAAAAACTTTTCAAGATAATTGAATTAGTTGAGACTTCATTGTAAAGTGGAATTTGTTAACCATGCCCATTGCCATTGATGAATTAGTAAAACTCGCAGAAAAAGTTAAGGCCATACAACTTCCGCAGAAACTGTCCGAAGAAATATTGGTAAGGCTTGATCAATTAGGAAAACTTACCGAGTCCCCGACCTTTTTACCGGAGTTTGATCGGATAAATACTTACGTTGACTTGGTGATAAAAATTCCATGGAATTCTCGGACCCAAGACATTCTTGATTTGGTGCACGCTAGGGAGGTTTTGGATAAAAATCACCATGGACTTGATGAAATAAAAGATCGTGTTTTGGAATATATTTCGGTTATGAAGTTAAAGCAAGAAAAAGGGGAAGGACAAGATATATTTCGTGCTCCTATTCTTTGTTTTGTGGGCCTTGTTGGAACCGGAAAAACTACAATTGCCTTTTCAATCGCTGAAACCCTGGGACGCAAGTTTGCAAGAATTCCTTTCGGAGGGATGGGAGATCCGTTGGACCTTCGAGGACAATCCCGAATGCATGCGGAAGCGGAGCCCGGAAAAATTATAAAGGCGCTGGTTGCTACTGCTAGCAAAAACCCGATAATACTGCTTGATGAAATTGATAGGGTAACTGATGCGGGACGGGCCTCAATTATGGGAGTACTGGTTGAACTACTTGATCCTGAACAAAATCATGCTTTTATGGATCATTACGTCGATTTTCCGGTGGACTTGTCGGAAGTTCTTTTTATTGCAACTGCAAATAATACCACAAATATTTCAACTGCTGTTATGGATAGACTTGAACCGATTAGTATGCCTTCATATACTGACGGCGAAAAAATTACAATCGGAAGAAATTATGTTCTTCCCCGAGTAATAAAAGCTACAGGACTTCCGGAGGGCTCACTCCAGATTGAAGATGACGTTTGGCCAAATATAGTCAGACCTTTAGGATTTGATTCGGGAATTAGAACTCTGGAGCGAACAATTGAAGGAATAGTCCGCAAAGTTGCAAGGGAAATTGTTGAAGGAAAAATCCAAAGTGTCAAAGTTACCCCGATGAATGTAAAAGAATACCTGCCCCAATGACGAGTTTGAAAATATTAGTTATTTCTGATTCCCATGACAATATTGCCAACCTCGAACACGTCATGGGGTTTGCTAAGAAAATTAATGCGGAAGCAGTTATTCACTGCGGCGATTGGAATAATGTAGAAGCGGTAAAAACAGTTTTGTCGTTTGGAATTCCTCTTTATTCAGTTTTAGGCAATGCCGACGTTGATCCGGAAGTAGAAAACAGTCTAAAAAAACAGTCTAAGAAATTCGACCCATATTTTTTAAAATGCGAGCTTGATGGAAGAAAAATAGGCGTGATTCATAATATTCGCCACCTAGTATCAAATATCGAGTCACTTAGTATCTTGTTCTTTGGTCATTGGCAAAAACAAAAAGAGATTTATTGGAACGGTATTCGAGCTATAAATCCCGGGGCTTTAGAGAATGAAATTAACTTTGCTGTTTACGACACAAAGAAAAAGGAAGTAGAATTTGTTAGTATTTAAAATATGAACAAAACCGAGGAACTTCAGAAATTAAAAGAGAAAATGGAAATGGACGAAGGTCTGCCACTTAAAAAAGGGACGACGAATCTGGTGTTTGGAGTTGGAAATCCGGACACAAAAATTCTTTTTATCGGCGAAGGCCCCGGATATTGGGAAGATCAAAAGGCGGAACCCTTTGTTGGCAATGCCGGAAAACTCTTGGATTCTTTACTTCAATTGATTAAATTACCCAGAGAGGAAGTTTATATAACCAATGTTGTACATCATAGACCTCCGGAAAATAGAGATCCGTTCCCAACCGAAATATCAGCTTATGGAGAATATCTTGACGAGATTATTAAAATAATTGACCCAAAAGTAATAGTTACATTGGGACGCTTTTCTATGGGTAAGTTTTTGCCAACATCAAGGATATCTGCTGTACATGGAAAAACCTTTGTTGTACAGTTTAACAGTAAACAGTTAACAGTTGTTCCTATGTACCACCCGGCCGCGGCACTAAGAGCAGGAGAAGTAATGAGACAGATTAGAGAGGATTTTCTAAAATTGCCAGAGGTTTTGAAAGAAGCGACTAAACCGGAGATTAAACAGATGGAGCTTGTATAAATTTCTAATTACTCTAATTGACCTAAATAACCTAAATAATTTGAAAATTGGGGCTTAATTAGAAATTAGAATAATTAGGACAATTAGAAATTAAATGTCTGCATTAAAATTCATAGTCATTTCAGGAACAACCGGAGTAACAGAAAACTGTTACGTTTACGAATATGAAAACGATATCATCGTCGTTGATTGCGGCGTGGGTTTCCCTGAACCGGAGATGTATGGAGTAGATTTGGTTATTCCTGATTTTACTTACATTAAAAATAATGCAAGAAAAGTAAGGGGGGTACTTATTTCTCACGGACACGAAGATCATATGGGAGCACTCCCCTTTTTACTCAAAGAAATAAAGGCACCGATTTATTCATCAAAACTAGTCGCGGGATTTATCCAGGATAAATTTGCCGACTATGGAGGAGAGATTCCGAAAGTTAATGTTTTTGATCCAGAAAGGGACGTACTTACTTTGGGAGTTTTTAAGGTAACTCCTTTTCGCGTTTCTCACTCAGTTCCTGACGGAGTTGGTTTTGCAATCGATACTCCCGAAGGAAAGATTTTCCATGTACCTGATTACAAATTTGACTGGACTCCGGTTGACGCCCGACCATTTGACGTTGCAAAGGCCGCAATTTTGGCATCTGGCGGGACCTTGGCAGTTGCCTCTGACAGTATTGGGGCAACATCTTCCGGGTACACCGAAAGCGAAAAAGAAATCGAATCAAGAATCGAGCTTACTGTCGAAAAAGCTAAGGGTCAGGTTTTCTTTACAACAATCTCCTCAAATATTTCAAGAATGCAACAAGCGATAAACGTTGCAGAAAGATTAGGAAGAAAGGTTCTCTTTATAGGAAGATCTTCAGAAAGAAAAGCAAATATTGCAAGAGGCTTAGGGTATTTGAACTATTCTAATGATTTGGTAATTTCTCCGAAGCAGGCAAAGAAACTTCCCAAAGACAAAATCATGTATGTTATTTCCGGAAGCTACGGACAACCCGGCAGTGCGCTTAGCAGGGTTTCATTAAAAGATCATGAGTTTCTTTCAATTGCTCCGGGAGATGTTGTCATTTTTTCCTCCGACCCAGCACCACCAGGCTCTAAGGCAAACGTGGATTCTGTGGTTGACCGATTGATTGAACTCGGGGCGATTGTGCATTACTACGATATTCAAGAAGACCTACACGTTTCGGGACATGGTTCTCAAGAGGATATAAAGATGCTCTTTGCCCTACTTCGCCCAAAATACTTTATTCCGATTGGAGGAACGATTAGACACATGAGAGCTTACAATTTAATAGCCCAAGGGATGGGAGCCAGTGATAAAGATGTGTTTGAGCTATATCCCGGACAGATTGTTGAATTCAAAAACAGAACTGCGCGGGTTTCCGGGAAGATCGAAGTTAAAAATATTCTTGTTGACGGACTTGGAGTCGGGGATGTCGGCAATGTGGTTTTGAGAGATAGAAAAGTTCTTGCAAGGGAAGGAGTGGCAATTGTGATGATTCAGTTGGATTCAACGAGTGGGAAATTGATTAATATTCCGGAGGTAATTAGTCGTGGATTTGTTTATGAAGAAAAAACTAAAGGATTTTTAGAAGAGGCAGGAAGGCGACTTATGCAAGAGATTCAGAAGCGTCCAAGGGTAGACAAACACGCGGTTAGAACTTTTGCAACAGACTTTTTAGAGAAATATTTTTACGAAGAGACCGGCCGTCGCCCCATGGTCTTGCCCGTTATAGTGGAGGTATAAGACCAAGAATACTATTTACTATTTACTATGCACTACTCGCTATCTTCAGTATAATGTATTAAACATGCCCAAGTTTAGAAAAAGGTTTACAAAAAGAGCTTTTAGATTAAAGCTAAAACGGGCAACAATTTATTCTATCGCCCAAATTCTTTTCTTTGCGCTAGCTGCACTTGTTATTGTTTCTTTTGCAAGGCGAGGCATTGTTCTTGTTAGACTTAACGATCTTCTGATTTCCTACTTTTCTTGGGCAACAATTTTTTTACCTTTTATTTTTCTGTCTTTTGGTTTTTTAATATCAAAATTTAGAACCCCCCTTTCCCAGCCAAACGTCCTGGTAGGAATTTTACTCTTTTTTGTATCGGTTTTAACCCTCACTCATGCAGGGATATTGGGAACTGCTGCTTGGGGAGGTGTTGCCACTTTAGTTACAGGCATCGGTGCGGTGATCATTCTTTTGGGCATAAGCTTTGTGGGGCTTATTATTTTATTTAATATTTCTCTTGACCAGGTATTTAGCTTTTTGGTGAACATTTATAGGAAAGTAAGATGGTATATTCTCGGAGAAAAAGCTCTTGGCAAATCTAAGCTTAAAGTTACAGGTGGTATTGCAAATCCGATCCACTCTCAGCAGCAGACTGCCAAAAGTTTGACAAGTGATTCTTCGAAGAAGGAACCTCTTGAACAGAAATTGGTAACTAATATGCCGGGGGAGAATAAGATTTGGAAATATCCACCACTTGATCTTTTATCAGAAGAAGGTGGAGGCAAGGCAGAGAGGGGAGACATTAGGGGAAATGCGGCAATAATTGAGAAAACTCTTGAGTCTTTTGGAATAACCGCTCGTGTTATTGAAGTCAATCAAGGACCGGCAGTTACCCAGTATGCTCTTGAAGTTTCCTTAGGAACAAAGCTTTCTAAGATTACGGCACTTGAGCGTGATCTTGCCCTTGCCCTAGCGGCCCCCACCGGAACGATAAGAATTGAAGCTCCAATCCCCGGCCGGTCGCTTGTGGGAATTGAACTTCCAAACCGAAGCGCGGAATTTGTTCCTCTAAGAAAGATGCTCGAGTCGGATACAATGAGATCTGCAAAATCAAAGCTCACCGTTGCATTAGGACTTGATGTGTCCGGTAAGCCAATTGTTGCCGACCTTCAAAGGATGCCCCACGTTTTAATCGCGGGGCAAACCGGTTCGGGAAAATCGGTTGCTATAAATACTTTTCTTATGTCACTGCTTTATAGAGCGGCCCCTTCGGAAGTGAAGCTTATTTTGGTTGATCCGAAAAGAGTCGAACTTACAAGCTACAACTCTATTCCACATCTTCTTTCTCCAGTTATAGTTGAACCAGAAAAAGTAATTTCAGCTTTAAGGTGGGTTCTTTCGGAAATGGATAGGCGTTATAAACTTTTTGCCCAGGCGGGGGTTAGGAATATTGAAGGCTACAACGAAATGTCCGGCTTTCAGGCTCTTCCTTTTATAGTTGTTGTAGTCGATGAACTTGCCGATATTATGCTTTTTTCTCCGGTTGAGGTTGAGGATGCAATCACTAGAATTGCTCAAATGAGCCGTGCAACTGGGATTCATATGGTTCTTTCGACTCAGAGACCTTCTGTTAATGTTATAACAGGGCTTATTAAAGCAAATATTCCATGTAGAGTTGCTTTTGCAGTTGCATCTCAGGTTGATTCACGAGTTATTCTTGATACCCAAGGTGCGGAAAAGCTTTTGGGTAGAGGAGATATGTTATATTTACCCCCGGAACAAGCCAAGCCAATGAGAATTCAAGGTGCATTTGTTTCGGACAAAGAAGTAAACAGTTTGGTTTCATTTCTTAAGACACAAGGTGTTTCTCCTCAATATACCGAGGAGGTAACTTCGATGCAAAAACCCGGAACGACAAGTATAGCCGGTGTATCTGAAAATCTAGATGAACTATTCAAAGAAGCGGTAAGAATTGTTTGCCAGTATGATAGAGCCTCGGCTTCTCTTCTTCAACGACGTTTGTCGATAGGCTATGCGAGGGCTGCGAGAATTCTTGATCAACTCGAAGCATCGGGTGTGGTGTCTGTCTCTGAAGGAAGTAAACCCAGAGAAGTTTTGGTTCAAAATGCTGAG
>CAYISM010000008.1:15612-20925 GCA_964366085.1 uncultured Gammaproteobacteria bacterium
ACAGTCTTTCCCTACACGACGCTCTTCCGATCTTTTCTGAATGTCGTTTCGCAACAAACCCAGCCTCCGGCCCAATGAAAACGATAGGAAAGGTTCTAAAAGAAGCCCGTCTTAAGAAACGCAAATCGATTTTGGCGGTTGAGGAAGAAACAAAAATTAAAAAGGAATTTATAGGCGCAATTGAAGATGAAAATTGGTCTACTTTACCGGAACTGCCTGTTATTTTAGGATTTGTTAAAAACATTGCAAAGGTACTTTCGATTGATGAAAGACAGCTGGTGGCAGTTCTAAAAAGAGATTATCCTCCTAAGATTTTAGCGGTTAATCCTAAGCCCGACGTTTCAAAAAGTTTTGTTTGGAATCCCAGAATTACGTTTTTGGTAGGAGTCGGAACTATCTTGATTATAATTTTGGGATATTTAGGTTTTCAGTATGTAAAGTTTGTAAGTCCGCCACCCTTAACAGTTTATGAACCAAAAAACGAGCAAGTTATTAAAAGGAGTAAAGTTAAGATATCGGGTAAAACTGACCCTGATGCAACCGTGGTTGCCAACAATCAACCAATTTTAGTTGATGATAAAGGGAATTTTTCGGGAGAGGTAGAAGTTTTCGAGGGAACAGGCGAAATCGAAGTAAAAGCATTGTTTAGAACTGGAAAAGATACCCAAATAACGCGTAAGATAAAAGTGGAGCTTAGATAGTCTAAATACTTAATATGAACGGAGTTCAAAACTTACTAACAGTAGTTGTTGTTTCTTTAACGATTCTTCTTGTGGTTGTCGGAATCCAGGTGGTTTTTGTTTTGATTGACATGAGGAAGGCCATAAAAAGACTTAACAATATTTTGGAGGACGCGATTTTAGGTGGAGGATTAATCCGCCCTGAAAAATTAACAGGTGTTATTGAAATGCTAAGGCGCAACAAAAAGTTAGAGGAGAAAAAGTTGTAAGTTGTTATTTACTGCACGATTCTCCCCGTTTTTCCGGTCCATGTTGAAACAGAAATTCTTTGTGGGGAGACATTTCCACTTTCTCTTTTCAGGCCCTGAATGGTTTTATTAATCCATCTGGTGGTTTCTTCGGTGTGGTATCTTTCCAATGGTGCTAACTTAGTTCCAGTCAATGAAGGTTTTACTGTAAGTGCAAATTGATCTGCTGTTACCGGGATAACATCACCGTTTTGATCCAGAGTTGCCAGTACGATAGAAATATGGGTCTGGAAGTCCTTCCTTCTGGGGGTTTGAATTGGGGATGACAAGCTAAAGTACACTTGAAGCAGAGCATCTTTTGAATTCGATGTCCCATATTGGGAAGTCTCAGGTCTTGGCAATTTATAAAGTATTTTAATGCTGGACAAGGGATGGTCCGGATCGGCTTCCTTATTAAGTGGAGTTGTTTCTCCAAGGGAAGGGTCGGAAGAATAAACAACATCGAATCTTTCAGGGTTCTTGAGAATGCCCTTTACTCTTTTAAGTGCATCCACAAGTAATGGAAAATTTTTCCAATCATGCTCCAATCGTGCCAACCTTTCGGCGTGGAGATCTAGTTGTGGTGGGTTTTCCGACATGGAGGGATTATAACATAAATATTTAGAACACCCAAAACTTGACAATTATAGGGTAATCTGCTATATTACTTTCTATCAGTCTAATTGCAGACTGTCAGCCTACTTGCGGGCTGAACTAGCACATTGAGGAGAAGAGAAAATGACTTTCAAGTTCTCAAATAGGCAAGTTTGCTTACTCGCATTCGTCGCTTTCTTGATAGGGGTTTTGGCGGGACAGTACAAGTACGTATCCACATTTGCGGGTATAGATAGTCTGTTTGTTCTGATGGTGGTATCGTTCGTCTTGGGTAGCATTATCGCAAGCGCAGCGAAGTTCAAGAAACAGTAAGAATAAGAATATTTATCCGATCCGGGGCGGATAAATGTTTAGCAAATTTCTCTCATCTCCCCGGTTGTTCTCCCTCTAAAATTCGCGGTACTGACGAGCTCTTCTCCGGTGAAGCTGGATTAGGGTAAAGCCCAGAAGGCCGAAAACAAAAAGTTGCTTTTTATTTAAAAAGTTGTAAAATTTGTCTAAATCATGACAGAGACAAAAACAAACCCCTTTGCAAGAACACTCGCGGTTCTTGGACTCAGGCCAAAACATCCAGAGGTAAAAACTCCTACTTTTCCTAGGGCAGAAGCTCTAGAATATCTTACTGAGCGTCTTTCAACCTCTTCAGATAATAGAGCCAAGAGTGTTGGAGATTTTTTAAAACTTGATAACGAGGGATTGGTTAAAGCTTTCAAAAAAGCCAGACTGACAAAAAACCCTAATTTAACTCCACAGGCGTTTCTTCAAGATAAGCAGGGAAGATCCCCGGAAGGTAGCCGTTGGATAAATGGCCCAGGTTGGAAATATGAGGATCTTGTTCCTAAAACACCCCTTGGGGGAACTGGAGGCGGTTATCCGGTAGAAACAATTTCTAATATTTTGGGAAGGCAAATCTCCTTTTCGGATCTTCCCAAGTTCTCTCGTTTTGAAAGATCCGTTATGAACCACGAATTAGGTTTTGATTTTCCTGTGAGAGGCATGGGAGACCGAATATTGTTCGATAGAACAAAGACAGAAGGAAGATTTTCGGACCTTAAGGATTCGAATGAATCTTCCGCCGGAATAAGAGTTTGGGTAAGACTGGAGGAAAAAAAGGGAGAAGGGAAATACCTCGTCGGGCCGGGTGCAATTGTCGGTTACGCATTGGAGATTCCATTTGATACGGATGTTCAACTTCTAGAAGAGGCCCTCGCGGAGCAAGCAAAACAACCTTCTCGTTAATTGGCAACAACCCTATTTGAAGGTTTAATTCGGCGTATTTAGTTTTTAGAGTATTTTTTGAAAACTTTTAAAAGCTTTTTGTCAAAAGATTTAAGTTGAGCACTCATTTCCAAAATTTCTCCCAAAAGTAGCGAGTCATAAAAACTTATATTTTCACTTTTATATATTTGTAAAGCAAAGGGTACAAAATCCTGAGTTTTTATATTTGATTGTTTAACAAATGAAGCAAGTTCGTTGCAAACAAGCTCTTTATCCTTTTGATAATAGTTTCTGAGAAAATAAACAGTTTCGGCGATTGTGATTGTGGGGATATAGATTTCTTTTGATTCTTTAATTATTCTCTTTGCGATAAGGGCTTGGGATTTTATATCGTTTGTAAAAAAGCGGATTAAGTAATTAGTATCAAGCGCGATCATTTTTACCAAACATTCCTTTTTCTATCACCTTATTCATTTGAGCAACAGTCAAAGGTTTAATTTCTGGGTTGGCAAGGGATCCGAACAATGAGTCAATGGAGGGAAGTTTTTGAATTACAAAGTCGCCATTTTTTTTGACAAAAACTACACGATCATAAGGTTTGATCTCTAGTTCTTTTCTAATTTTTACAGGCAAAGTAAGCTGCCCTTTTGTTGTTACGTTGGACGTTAACATATGTGTTACATTTTACTTTTAGTATTACATTTTGTCAATAGTAATACCCCGAGAAAAATCGAGGGTAGATTATTTGGCAGATTCGGGATTATAATTTAGCCATGAAGTCCACAGAAATTAGAGAGAAGTATTTGAAGTTTTTTGAAAAGTTAGGACACGTTCGGATCGATCCTTCTCCTTTGGTTTTGGAAAACGACCCGACTACTCTTTTTACTTCCTCCGGAATGCAACAGCTTGTACCCTACTTAAAAGGCGAACCTCATCCAAAAGGCAAAAGGTTAGTCAATAGTCAGCCTTCTCTGAGACTCCAAGATATTGAAGAAGTTGGTGATAATCGCCACACAACTTTTTTTGAGATGTTAGGAAATTGGTCACTCGGGGATTATTTTAAGAAAGAGCAACTTCCCTGGATTTGGGAATTTTTTACCAAGGAACTAGGTCTCCCCGCGGATCGTTTATGGGTTTCCGTATTTGAGGGTACGAAAGAGGTTCCCAAAGATACAGAATCAATTGAAATTTGGAAGAAAATCGGTGTCTCTCAAGAAAGGATTTTTGAATATGGAGTTGGGAAAAATTGGTGGAGCAGATCGGGTACTCCAGAAGACATGCCAAAAGGTGAAATCGGCGGTCCGGACTCCGAGATTTTCTATGATTTTGATCCGGATGGAGAGTTAAAAATCCACGAAAATTACTCTGACAGGGCCAGGCCCTGTCATCCCAGCTGTGAGTGCGGGAGATTCTTGGAAATCGGGAACTCGGTCTTTATTCAATACCAAAAAAACAAAGACGGCACCTTATCCGAACTTCCGCAAAAGAACGTTGATTTTGGAGGAGGTCTGGAAAGAATCGCGGCAGCTGTCAATAATGACCCAGATATTTTTCAGATCGATATTTATAAACCAATAGTCAGCGAAATAGAAAAAATAACAGGCAAATCCTATGAAGAAGAGGAGTCCACAATGAGAATTGTTGCAGACCACCTAAGGGCGGCAAGCGCCCTGGCTACAAATGGAATAGTCCCCGATAATAAACTGCAAGGTTACGTTATGCGAAGGCTTGTGAGGCGGGCTGTTGTAAAAATGAGAAATCTTAAAAGTGAAATAAGTGATGAGGATTTTAGAAAACTTATCAGAGAGGATGCCGTGGTTGACGAAGTCGAAAGATTTAAGAAAACTTTAGAAAATGGTTTAAAGGAGGTCGAAAAGATAGAAAAAATTAATGGTAAAACCGCATTTTTCCTATATGAAACCTATGGTTTTCCAGTCGAGCTAACAGAGGAAATTGCAAAAGAAAAGGGACAGTCGATAGATAAAAAAGAATTTAAAACCGAATTTGAAAAACACAAAGAGCTTTCAAGGACCGCCTCGGCCGGAATGTTTAAGGGAGGGTTGGCGGATCATTCCACAGAGGTCACGAAGCTGCATACAGCAACTCATCTACTCCACGCCGCTTTAAGAAAAATTTTAGGAGAACACGTTTCTCAGAAAGGATCAAACATCACAGTGGAAAGACTCCGATTTGATTTTTCCCATCCACAAAGACTGAGCGAAGTCGAAGTCAAGAAAGTTGAAGATTTAGTTAATGAACAAATTAGTGCTGATTTGCCGGTTTCTTATGAAACGAAAACTTTGGACGAGGCAATCGCCGAAGGAGCTCTTCAATTTTTCGGAGAAAGATATGGAGAAAAGGTAAAAGTGTATAAAATTGGCCCCTTCAGCAGGGAAGTTTGCGGGGGTCCTCACGTTTCGCGTACTGGCGAACTCGGCGGGGCTATAATAATTAAACATGATAAGGTCGGGGCGCAATTAGTTCGGATTTATGCTGTTTTGGAATCCTTATTT
>CAYISM010000009.1:0-20340 GCA_964366085.1 uncultured Gammaproteobacteria bacterium
CCAAGGCTGCGGCATACCGTGACCGGAAACGTTCCGGTAACGTCACCGGTAACGTTTCGGGAACCTCGGCCACGGTTACGGGCTCGTGGGCTTCGGCCTCGGCACCGCCGGCCCGTTGCTGAACCTCCTCGATCATCGCCGTGTACTCCTGCTTCGAGTACTCCAAACTCAGCTCGTCCCACATGAAAGCGACGTCCGCGAACTTCTTAAGAAATACGAATATCCGGGAGATGAAGTGCCTATTATAAGAGGAAGCGCTCTTAAGGCTCTTGAAGGCGACGCCGAAGCGGAGAAACAAATTCTTGCTCTTATGAAAGCAGTCGATGAATATATCCCGGAACCAAAGCGCGATACAGAGAAGCCATTTTTGATGTCAGTTGAGGATGTTTTTACGATTGCAGGTCGTGGAACCGTTGTTACCGGGCGCGTTGAAAGAGGTAAATTGGGTCTTAATGAGGAAGTTGAGATCGTTGGACTTAAAGAGACAAAGAAAACTGTTGTTACGGGACTTGAAATGTTCAGAAAAACTCTTGACGAGACCGTTGCCGGAGACAATGTCGGAGTTTTACTTCGAGGAGTTGAAAAGAAAGATGTAGAACGCGGGCAAGTTTTGGCCAAGCCAGGAACGATTACCCCCCATACCGAGTTTGAGGCAGAAGTTTATATCCTTTCAAAAGAAGAAGGAGGAAGACACACACCATTCTTTACGGGTTACAAGCCACAATTCTTTATTAGAACGGCAGATGTAACCGGAGACGTTACTCTTCCCGAAGGAATTGAGATGGTTATGCCCGGAGACAATACCAAAATGAAGGTGAAATTAATTGCCCCAGTTGCTATGGAAGACGGATTGAGATTTGCAATTCGAGAAGGTGGTAGCACGGTTGGTGCCGGAGTTATCACCAAAGTCATTGCTTGATGTTTCGCACCTGAATAAAGCTAACGGCCTATGCCAGTAGGAAGATTAAGAGTCAAGCTCAAAAGCTACGATCATAGAGTGATCGATGAAGCGGCAGCCAAGATTTTGGATACTGCTTTAGCTACTGGTGCAAAAATAGTAGGTCCGATTCCCCTTCCAACCCAAAGAACAATTATTCCTGTCAAGAAGTCCCCATTTATAGATAAAGATGCCCAAGAACATTTTGAAGTGTTAGTTCATAAACGCCTTATTGATATTTTAGATCCATCGGACCGTACAATCGACTCCCTTTCAAATCTCGATCTTCCCGCAGGCGTGTCCATTGAAATAAAAATGTAATCTTCATATATCACTGTACTAGTACAGTGATACAAGTGCCGCTTGTGCTTGATATATCGAACTTCGTTCGCTATAATCAACCCATCGTGGATGTGTTTATGTTAATTTACCACGTATAGTTTGCAGGAAGTGCTGGAATATGGCGCCTCCGGGCGCTTTTTTGTTGTCCTTAAGAAAATATAAATCAATAAATTTAGCATGATAGACACAATACTAGGATCAAAAGTAAAGATAGGCCAGGCATTTGTTGAAGGAAGGAGAATTCCGACAACTAAAGTTATGGCCGGTCCTTGCGTGGTTACGCAAGTTAAAAAGATGGAGAAAGATGGATATTGGGCGGTTCAGCTCGGATTCGGATCAAAAAAAATCAAGAATATAACAAAACCTATGCAGGGGCACCTAAAAAGCGTTATTAAAGATAATAAAGCCCCACAATACTTAAGGGAAATAGAACAAACAGAAGAACCCAAATTTAACGTCGGAGACAAAATCACAGTTTCCGACATTTTTAATGTTGGGGATGTAATAAATGTAATTGGAGTATCAAAAGGCAAAGGTTTTGCCGGGGTTGTCAAAAGATGGCACTTTGCCGGTGGACCAAGAACTCATGGACAGAGCGATCGTGAGCGTGCTCCGGGATCAATCGGACAGGGAACTACTCCGGGACGTGTTTATAAAGGAAAACACATGGCGGGAAGGATGGGGGGAGACAGAATTACAATAAAGAACCTTCAGATAGTCTCCGTAAATTCGGAAAAAAATGAGATGGAAATATCGGGGCCGGTTCCAGGGACGGGTGGTGGTCTTCTTATGATTAGAAGAGTTTCCGGTGGGAAACTAGAAGGAATATCCGAAATTAAACCCCAGATAGTTGAAGGAGAAGGTCAAGTTGAAGAATCAAGCGAAGAGCAAAAAGCCGAGGTCGAAAAGAAGGAAGTTAAGGAGGCACAAAATGAACAAAGCTAATTTGTATTCATTTTCCGGAACCAATTTAGGAACATTTTCTCTTCCTAAAAACTTTGATTCAGAAGTAAACATGAAACTTCTTGCTCAGGCGGTCCATGTTTACGAAGATCGTGCACATATTGGTCTTGCCAAAACCAAAACAAGGTCCGAAGTAAATAGAACCAAAAAGAAGTGGTATAAACAAAAAGGTACGGGAGGAGCAAGACACGGAGCAAGAAGCGCACATATTTTTGTTGGAGGGGGAGTGGCGCATGGACCCCAACCCTTAAAAAGAGAACTTACACTGCCCCTTAAGATGAGAAGAAAATCGCTTGAAGTTGTACTTACTCTTAAGGCCAAGGATAAAGAGATTTTGGTAGTTGATGGAATCTCTAAAATTACAAAAACCAAGGAGGCAAAGGATTTTCTCTCTAAAATTGTTAAGAGAGAGGGCAGAAAGATTAAAAGATGGACATTTATTTTAGGAAGTGCCGACAGGGAAGTGCCCAGATTTCTATCAAATCTAGAAAATGTTGACACAGTTTCTTATAAGGACCTTAATGTTTACACAGCTTTTAATGGTGGCACTTTAGTTTTTAGTAAAGATTTGTTCGAGGACAAAAAGACAGTAAAGAAATCAAAATAAACATGAAATTAATTCCAGTTTTAACCGAAAAAAGCTTACAAGAAGCCAAAAACCGAAATTATACATTTTTGGTTGAAAAGAATATGGATAAAGGTCAAATAAAAAAGGCTGTGGAGGATCTTTTTTCTGTACATGTGGTAAGAGTAAGAACCGTTAAAAAAGGTGGAGAAAATAAAAAAAACGCAAGAGGATACAAAAGGAAAGTATTGCCCGTCAAAAAAGCGATCGTTAGTCTGAAAGAAAAAGAAGAAATTGACCTTTTTGAAACAAAGAAATGAAAAAACTACTTACCATTTTAGCTAAAAAATCCGGAAGAAGTAATACTGGTAAGGTTACCGTAAGGCATCAAGGCGGTCGACAGAAGAGATATTTACGTGAAATAGATTTTGCGAGGACAAAAAAAGACGTTTGGGGTAAAGTTGAAAAGATAGAATATGATCCGAATAGAAATGCCTTTATTGCCTTAGTTCTTTACGAAGACGGAGAAAGGCGCTATATTTTAGCACCCAATGGTCTAGTTATTGACCAAAAGATTATTGCCTCAGAATCTGCGCCTATCGAAACAGGCAATGCTCTTCCTCTTTCAAAAATTGCAATAGGCACCCAGATACATAATATAGAAATACGTCCGGGTAAGGGGGGGCAAATGGTCAGAAGTGCAGGTAGCGCGGCTTCTATTCAAAGTAAAGAGAAAGATTGGATTTTGATAAAGTTGCCATCAGGAGAAGTCAGAAAATTTGAGCCTGATTGTTGGGGAACGGTTGGTCAAGTTGGAAATATAGAGAAAAAAACAGAAAACCTTAGAAAAGCAGGAACAAAAAGGCACATGGGGATTAGACCTACGGTTCGTGGAACGGCACAACATCCTGATTCACACCCTCACGGTGGAGGAGAAGGAAGAAGCGGAATAGGTATGAAACACCCCAAAACAGTTTATGGAAGAAGTGCGGTAGGCAAGACCAGAAACAAGAAAAAATATTCAAATAAATTGATAGTTCAAAAAAGAAACAAATAATGTCTAGAAGCACAAAAAAAGGACCCTATGTAGATGAGAACCTTTCGAAAAAGGTAAATGCCGGTATGGGAACAAAAGAATCTCCCATAAAAACCTGGGCCAGAAGATCACAGATTCCACCAGAGTTTGTAAATAAATATTTCTCTGTCCATAACGGTAAAAATTTTATTGAAGTTTTTGTAACAGAAGATATGGTGGGCCATCGTTTGGGAGAGTTTTCTCCAACCAGAACATTCAGAGGGCACGGAGAAATTGTCAAGCGTACTTTAGAAAAGACTTAGAAGAAGTAGCATGTGGCACGTAGCAAGTAGCATGGATTTTTCCCCAACTACAAGCTATCAACTACTAGCTACTAACTAATATGGATATTATTGCTACACAAAAATTTTTAATAATGTCGCCCAAGAAATTGAGGGTAGTTGCATTTGAGGTTAGAAAAATGAAACCAATTCAATCTATCGAAGTATTGCCGCACATAGGCAAAAGAGCGGCAGAACCTCTTTTAAAGGTTATAAAGTCGGCAATTGCAAATGCGAAGGTTAAAGGAATTTCAGAAACAGATTTGATTTTTAAAGAAATTCAAATAAATGAAGGACCCAGACTTAAAAGAGGAAGGCCGGTAAGTCGCGGAATGTTCCATGCTTACAAAAAAAGAATGAGCCATATCCGCGTCGTACTAACGACAAATTCTAAACATCAAACTCTGAACTCTAAAGAAACTAAAAAATCAGCTAGAAAGGAGGAGAAATCCTAATTGGAGTTTAAAATTTGGGATTTTGAATTTAATTAAAATGGGACAGAAGGTAAATCCAGTCGGTTTTAGAGTAGGGTCTTTTGTAAATTGGAAATCCCGATGGTTTGTTGATAACAAAAACTATAAAGATTTTCTGCTTGAAGATATAAAGATAAGACAAGCCCTGATGGAAAAACTTAAGCTGGCAGGAATTACGGAGGTTGAAATTGAAAGACTTCCCAAAAGCATTGTGATAGCAATGGCGGTTTCAAGGCCCGGAGTAGTAATTGGAAGAGGTGGGAGCGGACTTGAGGAAGTGAAAAAATACATTTTAAATATCTTGCGAGAAGTAAGAAAAAAGAATGTTTCTGACTTAAAGATTGACCTAAAAGTAAATGAAATAAAAAATCCTGAAATTTCAGCATACTTGGTGGCAACAAGAATCGTGGGGGAGTTGGAAAGACGTCTTCCTGGGGGAAGAGTTGTCTCAAGGGCAATGGAGAGAATAATGCAATCAGGAGCAAAAGGAGTTAAAGTTGTTCTTTCCGGAAGAATTGGAGGAGCAGACATTTCAAGAGTTGAGAAATATCATCTAGGATCTGTTCCAACACAGACCTTAAGGGAAAACATCGATTATGCCCAAGTACCTGCTCTACTAAAAAGAGGTTATGTAGGAGTAAAAGTTTGGATTCATAAGGCAAGTGAAGATTAGTTTTGTGATATGTTACAACCAAAAAGACAAAAATTTAGGAAAATGTTTAGAGGAAAAAGAAGAGGCCTTTCTTTCCGAGGTTCAACTTTGGCTTTCGGGGATTATGGATTAAAAGCAACGGAGGCCCAGTGGCTTACAAGTAATCAAATTGAGGCCGCAAGAAAGGCCATAGCGCACGCAATAAGTAAAGGTGGAAAACTCTGGATACGAGTTTTTCCGGACAAACCGGTTTCTGCCAGAGCCGCAGGGCAAAGAATGGGTGGAGGAAAAGGAGAGGTTGATAAGTTCGTGGCAGTAATAACACCCGGAAGAATTCTTTTTGAAATGGCAGGAGTTACAAAAGGTCTTGCCCACGAAGCTTTAACTAAAGCCGGAGCAAAATTGCCTTTCCAAACAAAAATTATTGCCAAGGAGGACTAATGTTTATGAAAAAAAAGGAACTTAGTGATTTAAGAAAAAAAGACATAAAAGAACTAAAAAAAATGATAGCTGATAAAAAGCATGACTTGGCAAAAGCACTTACCGAATTAGCCGTTGGAAAAGAAAAAAATCTTAAAAAAGCAAAAAATCTCAGACTAGATATTGCCCGAATAGCAACTATAGTCCGAGAAACAGATATTGTTACAGGCAAACAGCCTAAAATCGAGGAAGAAAAAGTTGAGAATGAAATATGAAAATTTTTACAGGTAAAGTCATATCCATAAAAATGTCAAAGACCGCAACTGTTGCGGTAGAGAGAGTTGTGGTTCACCCTCTTTACAAAAAAAGGGTTCGAAGAATTAAGAAATATCATGTTCATAACGAAGGCGAAGTTTCAATCGGTGAAACTGTTAAATTTGTAGCGACCAAGCCTTACAGCAAGCTTAAAAGATGGAAAATAGTCGAAATTGTGAACGAACAAAAGGGATTGAAGAAAGGTAAATTGTAAATTAAATTATGGTTCAATTAAGGACAATTTTAGTACCAGCAGACAATTCCGGAGCAAAGAAACTCATGATTATCGGGATCTCTCCCAAAATTGGCAAGGTTGCCACACTCGGGGATGTTGTCCGATGTGTTGTGCATGGTGCCGATCCCAACGGAGCCGTAACGGATAGTGAGAAGGTTATGGTTTTAATAGTTAGAACAAAGAAAGAAGTAGGTAGGGCAGATGGGAGTTATATAAGATTTGATGACAATGCCGGTGTTGTTATAGACAACCAGGGACTACCAAGGGGAACAATGATTTTAGGGCCGGTTGCAAGAGAAGTTAAAGAAGCCGGTTATAACAAAATAGCCTCATTGGCAAGGGAGGTAGTCTAAGAAAAAAAATGATTAAATTCAAAATTGGAGATACTGTAAAAGTAACATTGGGTAAAGATAAAGGTAGAGAGGGTAAAATTGAAAAAATTTTAGTGGAAGAAAGAAGCGCAATAATTCCGGCAGTAAATATTTACAAAAAACATGTAAAAGCTGTTGAGGGAAAAAAAGGAGGTATTTACGAAATTCCGAGACCAATTTCTTTTACGAAGATAGCATTAGTTTGCCCAAAATGTAAAAAAGCAACCAGGATTGGATTTCGTTTCATAGCTGATCAAAAAGTAAGAGTTTGTAGAAAGTGTAAAAAAGAGGTAGATACTAAATAATAATTATCATGAAAAATAAACCAAGATTACAGGAAAAATACGAAAAAGAAATAGCATCCCAGCTCGAAAAAGAGTTTGAGATAGAAAATAAAATGGCAATTCCCAGACTTACAAAAATAGTTGTTAATTCAGGGATTGGAGAGGCTATGAAAAATAAAAACTTAATCGAGACAATGTCATCTGATTTGGCTATAATTACAGGACAGAAGCCTTCTGTCAGGCTCGCCAAAGTATCTATTGCCACTTTTAATTTAAGACGCGGGATGCCGGTAGGACTTACAACTACACTTCGTGGGGAGAGAATGTACAGTTTCTTAGACAGGTTGGTCTCAATAGTTTTGCCACGTTTACGGGATTTTAAAGGGGTGTCGCTTAAGAGTTTTGATAAGGCGGGAAATTATACTCTAGGAATTACGGAGCACACTGTTTTTCCTGAAATTGACTTACCCAAAACCGGGTCGGCCAGAGGTTTAGAAGTAACTATCGTTACAAATGCTAAAGGTCCTGAAAAATCTAAAAGACTTTTAGAGCTTTTGGGAATGCCATTTGAAAAAGAAAGTATCACAAGTAATAAAAGTACCACCAGTACTAAAGTAAAGGAGAGCTCAGAATAACTTGTTCTGAACGAAAGTCGAAAGATGGCAACTAAAGCAAAAGAAGTAAGAGAAACTAAAAAACTAAAATATAAAATAAGATACAGAAACAGGTGTCGTTTGTGTGGAAGACCAAGGGGTTACTTAAGAGAATTCGGTCTTTGTCGTTTATGCTTTAGAAGATATGCTCACAGAGGAGAAATTCCTGGTGTAAAGAAAGCAAGTTGGTAAAGGGTAAAAAATATGATTACAAATTATCCAATTGGTGATTTCTTAATCAGAGTTAAAAACGCGGCTCTCGCCGAAAAGCGTGATGTATTAGTAGATAATAACAAACTAATCTTGGAAGTTGCAAAGATTTTAAAAAAAGAAGGTTATTTAGAAAGCTTAAATGAAAAAGAGAAGGTTTTAAATGTAAGGATTGCACTTAAATCTAAAAAACCTGTTATTTCAGATATCAAACTTGTTTCAAAACCGGGACTTAGAATTTATATGAAAGCAGATGAATTGTTACAAAAAAAAGGACCGTCTCAATTTATTGTTTCAACTACCCAAGGAATACTTCTGTCTAAAGAAGCAATAAAGAAAAGACTTGGTGGCGAGGTTATAGCAGAGATTTTGTGAAAACTATGAGTAGGATTGGTAAACTATTAGTTAAATTGCCACAAGAAGTTAGCCTTGAAAAAAAGGAAAAGGTCGTAGTGATTTCCGGACCCAAAGGTTCACTTGAAATTGTTTTGCCAAGAGGAATCTCCATTGAAGTTAAAGAAGGACAAGCCTTTGTTTTTCAAGAAAAGGGAGAAAAAAGAAGGGAACTTCATGGTACAACCCGATCTTTAGTAGCAAATGCAGTTAAAGGAGTCTCTGAAGGGTGGTCAAAGGTTTTGGAATTAGTAGGAACAGGATACAGATCTGAAGTTTCCGGAAACACCTTGGTTTTAACCGTAGGCTATTCCCATCCTGTAAAAGTAGAAGCACCGGAGGGTATCTCTTTTAAAGTTGAGAAAACTTTAATTACCGTTGAGGGAAAAGATAAAGAGAAGGTTGGACAAGTTGCAGCTTTTATTCGCTCGATAAGAGCGCCGGAGCCTTATAAAGGAAAAGGAATTAAATATCAAAACGAAATTATAAGAAGAAAAGCCGGTAAGGCTGCTAAAACAACTACCGCCTAATAAATAATATGAAAATAAAACCTTTCATTGCACGAAAAAGAAGAGTCAGATCAAGAGTAATAGGTACAAGCGAGCGCCCAAGACTCTCTATTTTTCGTTCTAATCGTTTTATCTATGCACAAATCATCGATGACGGTAAGGCGAAAACCTTGGTTTCTTTTTCGGAAAGAAACTTGCCCAAGTCAGATAAAAAGATAACAAAAACAGAAGTTGCTTTATTGATAGGAGAGGAAATTGCCAAAAGAGCAAAGGAGAAAAAGATCACCAAAGTTGTTTTTGATAGAAGCGGCTATAAATATCATGGGAGAGTAGAAGCAGTTGCGTCAGGTGCAAGAAAAGGAGGTCTTTTATTCTGAGGTAATCCTTAGGTTATTTATATGTTTAACTATCGTCAACCTGAAGTAAAAGAATTCGAAGAAACAGTAGTTCAAATAAACAGAGTTTCTAAAAAGACAAAGGGTGGTAATCAAATGCGATTTTCGGCCTTGGTTGTGGTGGGTGATAGAAAAGGGAAAGTAGGGGTAGGTCTTTCTAAGGCCGGTAATGTTCATGGAGCCATAAAGAAGGCGATTTCAGCTGCTAAAAGAAAAATGATTCAAGTACCCCTAAGAGGAACAACTATTCTCTTTTCAGTACGAGAAAAGTTTTCTGCTGCAAAGATTTTACTTAAACCCGCACCTTCCGGAAGCGGTATTATTGCGGGTGGTCCTATAAGAGTTGTTCTTGAAGCAGCGGGGGTAAGGGATGCAGTAGGAAAGATTTTGGGCACAAAAAATAAGATTTCCAATGTCTATGCAACAATGAAGGCCTTAGAATCGATTACCGAATTAGCAGAGAAAAAAGGAGTGATAAAAGCAAAATGACAATAAATTTACCCAAAATAGTTCTTAATAAAAGAAAAAGAGTAGGAAGAGGTATTGGTAGCGGCAAAGGCGGCCATACTACCGGTCGTGGCCAAAAAGGTCAAAAGGCGAGGGGTAAAGTGTCAATACTTTTTGAAGGATTAAAAATGAAGAAATCTCTTATAAAGAAATTACCCAAGCAAAGAGGTAAAGGAAAGTTTAAGACAGGGGTCAAGCCAATTATAATAAATATATCCAAATTGAATGATTTGGCCGAAGGTACAAAGGTCGACTTAGACTTATTAATAAAAAAGGGAATTGTTGATAAATCAGACGCTTTTAAATATGGGGTCAAAATAGTTGGAAATGAAAAAATTAAAAAAACTCTCGAAATTTTGGTTCCGACAACAAAATAATGCTAACTTCCATTGCCCAGTTTTTTTCAAAAATAATAAAAGCTCCTGATATTAGGAAAAAATTGATTATCACAGGAGTGATTTTGATAATTTTTAGGTTAGTTTCTCATATTCCAGCCTCAGGAATAGACAAGTCTTCCCTGCAGGCGCTTTTTTCAGGGAGTCCATTTCTATCTTTGCTTGACGTATTTTCCGGTGGGACACTTGCTAACTTTTCCATTATGGCTTTAGGACTTAACCCATATATCAATGCATCCATAGTGTTACAGCTTTTAACTTTTGTAGTTCCTTCTCTAGAAGAACTTTCTAAAGAAGGCGAATACGGTCAGGAAAAAATAAATCAATATACAAGATTTTTGGCGGTGCCCTTGGCCGCACTACAAGCATTTGGAGTTTATTCGTTCTTGCATAGTCAAAAAATAATTCCATTCCTTTCTCCTCTGGCGATATTTTCCTTGGTTTTAACTATGACAGCGGGAACAGTTCTTGCTGTTTGGTTGGGAGAACTTATAACAGAATACGGAATTACAAACGGAATATCGTTCTTAATTTTTGCAGGTATTGTAGGTAGGCTCCCGGTTGTTTTTGGTCAGTCAGCTGCAATTTTTCAGACACAGGACTTGCTTAAGATCATATTATTCATACTTATTGCTGTTGTTGTTATTGCCCTCATTGTTTTCGTAAATGACGCAACCAGACAAATTCCTGTCCATTATGCGAGAAAGTCTGGTCGTGGAGAAAGTCTTTCTTCCGCAAGCTATCTTCCTTTGAGATTAAATCAAGCCGGAGTTATACCGATAATTTTTGCAGTTTCACTGGTTTTATTGCCATCCCTCATCGGCCAATTTTTATCAAGTGCTAAAAATCCAAACCTGGCTTATTTCGCGAGACAGATTTCCAGTGCTTTTGATCCACAGTCCCTTGTTTATAACTTAGTTTACTTTCTTTTGGTTGTAGGCTTTACTTATTTTTATACTGCGATTGTATTTAATCCGGAAAAAATTGCTGAAAATCTCCAAAAGAACGGAGGATTTATCCCGGGGATCCGTCCCGGGACTCAAACAACTCAATATTTAGGATTTGTTTTAAATAGAATAACTTTAGCGGGAGCTACCTTTTTGGGACTAGTTGCTGTTCTTCCATACTTTTTTAGAAATACAATCGGGATTTCGAATTTGGCCATAGGCGGAACTTCGGTCCTAATCGTAGTATCGGTTGTACTTGAAGTGATAAGAGAAATAGAAGCGCAACTTGTGATGAAAAGATACGAAGGGTTCACAAGATGAACATTTTACTATTAGGGCCACAAGGATCCGGCAAAGGAACCCAAGCCGGACTTTTGATCGAAAAGTTTGGATTTTTGTCTCTAAGCTCGGGAGATATATTAAGGAAAAGGGCAGAGACTGATTCGGGTTTGAAGGAAAGGTTAAGTAATGGGATATTTATTCCCGACGAAGAAACATTCGGAATTCTAAGACAATATTTGGAAGAAAGGAGTACTTTTGACAATATCCTGATGGATGGTTTTCCTAGAAGCATTAAACAGTATGAACTATTTAAAAATTGGCTTTCCGGCAAGGGAACAAAAATAGATTTGGTTCTGGTTTTGAAAATCGGCGAAGAAGAAACAATTAAGAGGCTTTCGGCAAGAAGAATGGACCCCAAAACAGATAAGATTTATAACTTGATTACAGATCCTCCCGGTTCAGATGTCGATCTTGAAAGTTTAATACAAAGAGACGACGATACGTCAGAATCCATAAAAAAAAGACTTGACTGGTATAAAAGTATAGTAGAACCGCTCCTTAAGCATATGAGAAAAGAGGTAAAGATTGTTGAAGTCGATGGTGAAAGGCCAATCAGTATAATTTTCGAGGATTTAGCAAGGATTGTTGAAGGGGTAAAATCACAATGAAGGGCGGGATAAAAATTAAATCTCCTTCAGAGATAAAAACAATGGAGGAAGGAGGAAAAAAATTAGCCCTTATAAAAAATAGGCTGAAAGAAGAGATCAAGGAGGACAAAAGTGCAGCCGACATTGAGGAGTTTGCGAATACTTTAATTGAAAAAAGCGGAGGGGTTGCCTCTTTCAAAATGGTTCCAGGATACAGTTGGGCGACCTGTGTTAATGTTAACAACGGTCTTGTTCATGGGATTCCTAAAAAAGAAACAATTTTTAAAAACGGTGACGTTGTAAGTATTGACGTCGGTTTGTATTACAAAGGTTTTCATACAGATACTTCTTTTACTGTGGGAATTAAGACCAACATAAATGTTGATAATTTCTTATCTGCGGGTAAGGCCGCTCTTAAAAAAGCAATTAATGAGGTAAAAGTTGGAAATAGAATTTACGATATATCTTTGGCTATCCAAAAATCTATAGAAAGAGGAAGGTATTCGCCGATTAAAGCTTTAGTGGGACATGGTGTAGGAAGAGAGCTTCACGAAGAACCTCAAATTCCATGTTTTACGATCGGGGATAGAAACGATTCGCCGGAAATTGCTGAAGGTATGGTATTTGCGATTGAAGTAATGTATGCGATGGGGACTCCAGAAGTGGTTCTTTTAAATGACGGGTGGACAATTGCAACCCGTGATGGTAAAATATCAGCACTTTTCGAAGAGACCGTGGCTTTGACAGCTAACGGTTTTGTTGTTTTGACTTAAGGTGTGATATGAGAGATCAAAAAGGAAATGTAGAGATTGATGGAAAGGTAACTCAGGCACTACCCAATACAATGTTTAGGGTTGAGCTTGGCGATGGAAGGATTGTTTTGACGACCTTAAGCGGGAGAATGAGGAAGAATTTCATCAGAATCTTTCCCGGGGACAGAGTGAGAGTTGAGATGACACCTTATGACGAGGAAAGAGGAAGAATAATCTTTAAATTATGAAAGTTGTTTCATCAATAAAAACCAGGTGCAAAAATTGCAAAATCGTTAAACGTCGAGGGGTTCTTTATGTAATTTGTATTAATCCCAAACATAAGCAAAGACAGGGGTAAGATAAATTCAAAATGCAAAATTCAAAGTTCAAAATTATGAAACTTTTAACTTTTAACTGGAGTAATTACGACTATGTCAAGAATTGCAGGAGTAGAATTAGCCGATAACTGGAAAGTAGATTACGCCTTAACAAGGATAAAGGGTGTGGGGTGGCCGTTGGCCGAAAAGATCCTCAAGTCTCTTTCTGTAGATAAAAAGAAAAGGATATCAGAGCTCTCACCGGAGGAACTTTCAAAGATTAATGGCAAACTTGAGGAAGTACCCATTGAGGGAGAACTTGAAAGAATAATAAGAACAAATATAAGTCGTTTGGTAACAATAGGTGCATATAGAGGAGTTAGGCATACTCGAAATCTTCCAACAAGAGGACAGAGAACCAAGACTAATGCCAGAACTAAAAGAGGAAAGAGAAAAACGGTAGGAGCATTTAAGAAAGAAATGTTAACAAAGATGCAGCAAACAAAGACTACCGAGGAGAAGAAATAATATGAATATGTCGACAAAGGCAAAAACAGAAACAGGGAAAGTTTATATCTCAGCCTCTTTTAACAATACATTAGTAACTATTACTGATGAGGCAGGAAAAACTTTGGCTTGGGGATCATCAGGATCAGTGGGATTTAAGGGTACGAGAAGGTCAACCCCTTACGCAGCGACAACTGCTGTTGAAAAAGTAATTAAAAAGGTCAGGGATGGGAATGGAGTTAACGAAGTAGAAGTTTACGTTAAAGGTCCGGGACCGGGTAGAGATGCGGCGTTAAGGGCAATCAAAGCAGGAGGGGTAAGAATTTCCCTTATCGCAGATGTAACGCCAATTCCTCATGATGGACCGAGGGCAAAGAAGAAAAGGAGAGTATGAGAATAATTTAATTATGGCAAGATATACAGGACCAAAAGACAGATTATCAAGGCGAGAAGGCTTTGACATTTTTGGGAAAGGCGGTAAACTTACTCGTCTAAATGTTCCTCCGGGAGTGCACGGGCCCAAAGGGGTAAGACGATCTTCTCAATACGGAAGACAACTCAGAGAAAAACAAAAAGTCAAAAGGATTTATGGAGTTTTAGAATCTCAGTTTAGAAAATACGTTGAACAGGCTTTAAAGACTAAGGGCAACACCGGTGAAAAATTACTTTCCCTTTTGGAAACAAGGTTAGATAATGTTATCTTTCGTCTTGGTTTTGCACCAACAAGACCGGCGGCAAGACAACTTGTTTCTCACAAACATGTTTTAGTGGACGGGAAACGAGTAAATATTCCATCTTACCAAGTCAAAACCGGTGAAACTGTAAGTTTAAGGGAAGAAGCAGCTGAAATTCCTTCGACCAAAAGCGTAATGGAGGAGGAAAGAAAAATTCCAGGATGGCTTGCAAGAAAGGCAATTTTCGGTAAGGTATTAAAAGAGCCAAAAAGAGAAGATATAACTGAGCCAATTAGTGAACAAGATATAGTTGAGTTTTACTCAAGATAGTGCGAAGGAGGTGATATTTATGAATGAACCAATGTTTGAAGTAAAAGTTGAAAAACAAGAAGAAAATTACGGAAAATTTGTATTTTCACCGTTGGAACAAGGTTATGGTTATACACTGGGAAACTCGTTAAGACGAGTTTTATTGACAAGTCTTTCAGGAGCATCCATTATCTTGGTGAAAATTGCAGGGGTAAGGCATCAATTCTCTACTCTTAAGGGAATGAGAGAGGATGTCGTTGATTTCCTGCTCAATCTTAAGAAAATAAGGTTTTCATATACCGACGAAAAAAATGTAAAATTGAACCTTTCAGTAAAAGGTCCCGGAGAAATAAGAGCAAAGGACATTAAATGCCCGGCTACAGTAAAAGTCGCAAACCCGGAAATGGTTTTGGCAAATCTTGCCAAAGGCGCGAAGTTAGACGTAGATATGGAATTGGGTTTCGGAGTTGGTTATTCTCCAGCCGAGGATCGTGTTACAAAAGAAGTCGGCATGATTCCCCTAGACGCATCTTTCTCACCCATAACCCGTGTTAACTATAAAGTTGAAGAAACACGTGTAGGGCGACTTACTAATTACGATAAACTTGTTTTAGAGGTTTGGACAGATGGAACAGTTGTAGCTTTCGATGCATTAATTATGGCTGCAAAAACATTAGTTTCCTATTTCAACCAAATAATTTCTCCAAAGAAAGTAGAGAAAAAGGAAGAAAAGGTAATCGATGATTTAGGTATTGTCGGTAAGCTTTCTGTTGAAGAGATAGGACTTCCCACCAGGGTAGCAAATGCTCTTACCAAAGCAGGTTATGAAACGGTAGAGGGTTTGGTCAAGGTAAAGAGAGAAGATTTGGTCAAGGTTAGAAATCTTGGAGAAAAGTCTATTAAGATTATTTCAGTAGCACTTGCAGAGAAAGGGGTAAAATTTCCCGCTTAAGTTAGGGGAAAGGATAAATTATGAGAAAGAAAGTTTTTGGGAGAAATTTTTCCCGAGGGACCAGATCCCGTCGTGCGCTTTTCAGGTCATTATTAAAAGCGCTGATAGTTAATGGCAAAATAGTTACAACAAAAGCGAAAGCAAAAGCTATGCAAAAAGACTTAGAAAAACTTGTTGTACTTAGTAAAGACGGATCTCTTGCCTCAAGAAGAAATGCCTTATCTATGCTTGCAAATAAAAGAGAGTTAACAGAGAAACTTTTTAACAAGATTGGACCGGTTTTTGATAAAAGGAAAAGTGGTTTTACAAGATCTATAAATTTGGGCAGAAGACTTGGGGATGGAGCCGAAATGGTAAGGATCGAGTGGACAGAAGAAGTTCCGGAAAAAGACGAGAGCAAAAAGGATGAAGCTGAAAAACCAAAGAAAACATTGAAAAAGGCAACTAAAAAAGTAAAATGAAAACTTTTCAACCAAAAAAAGAAGTAAAAAGAAATTGGCATCTACTCGATGCTAAAGATAAAGTTTTGGGTAGGTTGGCGAGCAGTGTTGCAATTTTATTGATGGGAAAGCACAAACCTACTTATTCTTCTCATATGGACTCCGGAGATTATGTGGTTATCATAAACGTAGAAAAAGTTAAATTGACAGGTAAGAAAACATCACAGAAAGTTTATCGAAGACATTCTGGCTATCCGGGCGGGTTCAAAGAAGTTTCTTTCTCAAAAATGATTACGGAGCATCCGGAAAGAGTAATCCAATTAGCCGTATCAAGAATGTTGCCCAAAAATAGACTTCAAGACCAAAGAATAGAAAGATTAAAACTCGTTGTTGGAGATAAGAATCCGTATAATCCGTATAAGGAGGCCACAAATGTCAAGAACTAAAAAGCAAGATTATATATATGCCGTAGGAAAAAGAAAAAATGCGGTAGCAAGAGTGCGCCTATTTAAGGCAAAAGGAGAAAATTTAGTGAACGACAAACCCCTTGAGAATTATTTCTCAGGAAGAGTTAATAAATCTTTATTAATAAAACCCTTCGAGCTTACTGACACCTTGGGCAAATACTACGTTACAGTAAAAGTTGAAGGCGGAGGATTAAAAGGACAACTTGAGGCGGTTGTTCATGGAATATCAAGAGCACTTGCGAAGATGGATGTTAAATTAAGACCAATTGTTAAAAAGGCCGGCCTTTTGACCCGTGATGCACGAACCAGAGAACGTCGCAAAATTGGAATGGGCGGAAAGTCGAGGAGACAAAAGCAGTCTCCGAAAAGATGAAGCTATTCGATTCTTGACCAAATTGTGTAAACTTCTGATTCATCTGGGCGTTTGATAGTTTCTAAAACCTTAACGTCGCTTCTACTTTTAAGTTTGCTTTCCGAGGCACAAGCATCGGCATCAACCACTAGAAGTCTTTTTACATCGGGTTTTTCAAAGGCGTCTCTTGAGGGACATCTTTGACCAGTAAAAATAAAATTTTCGGAGGTCCATGTTCCCTTTTCGCGAGAAATGGCATCTTTGTTAAATATTTTGGGATCACGTCCGGTGAAAAAGGCAATCCAAGGATAAGGATCATCCGGAATGTTCGTCAAAATTATTTTGTCGTAATCTTTTTGTACTTTATTTAAATAAAGCGCTAATTCTTTTGCCCCAACATTTCGATATAAAGGTAAATGAACTTTTGAATGAACGTAGTACATATGAAGATAGAAAACAGAATTCAGAAAAAGGAGAAGTAGCATGTAGTAAGTAGTATGTAGAATAGGAGCTTTGAACTTCTCAGAAAGAAAAGAAAATCCATAAGCCTCTATTATCATCAAAAAAGGAATCATAAAAAGAGCACGGTGGAGATTTGGAGCGTCTTCTGTTGTAAGAGCTGCCGGGATGGGGGCGATAAGAAGTAAAAGAAGGGCTAAAGAGACTTGCTTTTTTCGTGCAATTGCGATAAGTCCGGCAAGCAGGAGTGCGAATTCTACATAAGATAAAAGCCCCATTCCAACTGTTTGATAGCGTGTAGGCTTTGCTTCTGTACTCACAAGAAGGAAATTTGAACTGAAGTATTTTGTATATTCATTGATAAAACGCCGGGTGTATGTTGAAACTTTATTATGAAATAAACGAGCTATAAAAACTTTGTTTGGTCCTTCTTCAAAAGGCATTCGAGAAAGTTCATAGGCTACGTCCAGATCAGAAAAAATTGAAACTTGAGAAAACCTCCCTCTCGCTTCTTTGTTTGAAATAAGAAGTAAAGTAAACAAAACTAAAGCTCCTAATGTTAATAGGGAAGTTTTGATCAAATTAGATTTTTTTATCCCTTGCCAGTAATAAATAATCATTACTCCTATAAAAAGAGGTGCGGAGAGTCTGATTGAGTGATAAAAGAAATAGCTAATAACTAATAACAAAAAACTAAAAAGGAATGATTTGAAAGACTTTTGACTAATTCCTCTCACAAAAAAGTAAAGGCCTGAAAGGGCGAAAAAGAGGGAAATTACAACCTCGCTTGTTGAGCGGCTTACGGAAAGATGCCAAGGATTAATGGCAAGCAGAATGCTTGCCAAATGACCAACATCCAATGGCCAATTTCCAATTTTTTTTCTTCCAGAAATTAAATTTGTTAAAAAATATAAAGGGAAAATACTTAAAGCGCCGAAAAGTGCAGAGGGAAAGCGAACGGCGAACTCAATTCGACCAAATAAGGCAATTGAGGGAATTGTTATATAAAAAATCCCGGTTGGCCGGTAATCGCCAAAAGTATTGTAATAAAGAGCAAACTTGTTTCCTCTGTCATCAGCTCCTGTTTTTAGAATTGAAAGAGCATTCCAACCAACCCTTGCCTCATCTGCATGGAATCCGAAAGGAAAAGTTGAAAGCCTAAAAGTTCTCAAAAACAAGGCAAGAAGAAAAATAAGAAGAAGAATTTTAATTTCTTTGCTGGATAGTTTATTTATCATCAAATGAGTATACCTCAAACGAGTCTAGTGGCAATGGTTTTTCGGTTAAACTTTTGATAAGTGGAAACTTCAAGAAATCTTTTCTGAGGGGGAATTTGTTTTCTTTAAGATCGGTAAGAGTTGCCCAAACATAATTGTTTATCTCATCTTCTTTGATTTTTAATTGAGATACGTTTTTAGGCATGGCAGAGTAAAAAACCAGTACATAGTCTTTGGCGTTCGGTGATTCTAAAATACCACTTTGTACAAAGCCCAAGATTTCAATATCTAGATTAGTTTCTTCTTTTGTTTCTCTTATTGCCGTGTTTACTGGAGTTTCTTCTGATTCCGCGTGTCCAGCCGGTGGCCCCCATTTTTCTGGTTGGTCACCTTCCGGTTTTTGTTGGACCAAAAGGATTTTATTATTGTGAACAATACAGGCTCCGGCAAGTATTTGAATAGCCATGGGCTTAATTATAATCGTATGTTATAATATTTGCCATGCCTCAGAGAGCAAAGATTGAGCTTCCAAAGGAAACAAAAGTTCCTGACCATTTGGCCATTATTCCTGACGGAAATAGGCGTTGGGCAAGGGCCCGTGGACTTCATACGCTAGCTGGTCACAAAGCTGGATTTGATCGAGCAGTTGAGCTTGCCAGATCTGCCCGGGATATGGGAATCCATACCGTTACACTTTGGGGGTTTTCGACTGAAAATTGGGACAGAACTGAAGAAGAAATAAATTACTTAATGAAACTTTACGGAAAATTGATCGATGATTATTTAAAAGAAGCAAATCGAGACAATGTAAAAATGATTCATCTTGGAAGAAAAGATAGGATTCCAAGGGCACTTCTTAAAAAAATTGCTTATGCTGAAAACAAAACCGGAAACAATGACAAATATATTATGAATATCGCAATTGACTACGGCGGGCAAGACGACATAATACGTGCGGCACAAAATATGATTAGAGATAAAGTTAACGCCGAGAAAGTGGATAAAGAACTTTTCGAAAAATATTTAGACACACACAATCAACCCTATCCGTACGTAGATTTAATGATAAGAACTAGTGGCGAACAAAGAACAAGCGGTTTTCTATTATGGCAATCAGCATATACAGAAACGTATTGGGAAGGCTGTCATTTTCCTGACTTTTCTCCTGAAAAACTCCGTGAGGCAATTTTAGATTATTCAAGAAGAAGACGAAGATTTGGGGGAAATGATGCCATTGAACATCTTCGATTTAATCCTGAACTGGTTGCAAGGCTTGAACTTTCCTGGTGGAGATTAAGAAAAATCCCGGAGGGGACAAAATTTCTTGATTATGCGGTGAAACATTTGCGACAGCAGTATGGACTTTCTAAAACCTTGGCAAAAGAAGCGGCCCATTTGATGAAAGAAGCATTTCTTGAAGGAAAAGAAAGTAAATGGGAAAAAGCAAAGGGGAGACTTAAAAAATTCTATGTTTTAATAAAAGATGAACTTAAATTGGCTTTCGAGCCATCAATAGTTGCATCCTTGGAGATAAAATTAAGACAGGAAATTGAAAATAAGGGCAGCCTTCACCAAGCGGTTGAGGCGGAAGAGACGGCGAGACAGCTTTATGCGGAAGTTTATAGAATTTCCCTTTTACAGGCGGCCAAAGCAGCACATTTAAGGGTCATGGCAGCAGTTGAGAGAAACTTGGCAGAGGCTGGTTATGGAGAACATCATTGGGATAAAGCACAAGATTATTTAGAGAAGTTTTACCGTGCTCTTAAAGAACGCGTAGCGTAACCTCTTATAACAGATTTCAAGAACACACCGCAATTTACTACGAAGTAGCGCTTTGCTTATTGCGGGGATGAATTGAAGCTGTTTCAACGGCGGAAAGACGTTATTACCAATTGACACACTCTTTGGTAAAATACAAGCATTCGGGGTGTAGTTTAACGGTAGAATGCGCGGCTGGGGGTCGTGCGGCGGAAGTTCAACTCTTCCCACCCCGACACAGCGAGAGAAATCGAAAGAGTCTGTGAAGGCGCTCCGTGCGCCACC
>CAYISM010000010.1:0-14197 GCA_964366085.1 uncultured Gammaproteobacteria bacterium
CGGCATTAATGGTTAATGTTGCCGCGGTTGAGGTGATATCCCCTCCATTAACAGCCAGATCATCGGCCAAGGTGAGACCGCCCGATGTATCAAAGTCGGTTGAGGCATTTCCGATATTTGTAATGATATTATTGTTTAAGTTTAAGGTGGAGGCAGCTACCGCATTAAATGTTATTGTGTCGCTGGCTGCATCTCCTAAAGTAATATTTCCTTTTGCAGTTGTATTTCCGGAATCATCAACAAAAAAGGGAGCAGTTGAATCAGTTCCTCCGATTGCCAGATCATCGGTTGAAGTTAGGGGAGAAACGACCCCCGAGAGTCTTTGCCAGAAACCGGCAGAGGAACCTCCTCCTAACGCAGTCCAAGAAGCGCCGTTCCAAACGTAAACTGTGGTGTCACCAGAGTTGTAAATAAGGCTTCCTTGACCTATTGCGGATGGATTTGAGCTAAATTGACCTATTTGGAGTTGACCGTCTAAGCGTGTGTTTCCTTCGTCAACAAAAAGCGCGTAGGCCTCTTTTGCCCCGTCGTATCTTTTCAGAGTCAGGGCAGAGTAGCCAGTGCTTTTTTTGGCACGCTCATCAAGAGTTAAAGAGAGGAGATCGGAGAGGGCGGAGCCTTTTTTTGTTATGGTTGCAACATCTCCTGCCGCTTGCGTAATTGAGAAGTTGCCGGAGCCTTGCGAATAGCCGGTTATGTTGGTTAGGGAACCGCTTGAGGTCAGACGATTGATGCCCGAAGTTTGAAGATTGCCGCCGATATTTAAGTTGCCGCTTGTAAAAGTATTTCCAGAAGCATCGACACTAAATTTTGTTATTGGTGTTGAGCCGCTTTGCAGACGGAGTAGATCATATCCGGTTGCATTATTGGCAACGACCCCATAATAAAGAGAGCCACTTGTTAAATTAGAAGCTTGTGCATTCAAGAAACCTGCCTGCGCAGACAGGTTTCCGCCGGTGCCTTCAAATAGAAAGTTGGCAACACCGGAGCCGTCCGGATTGATTTCAATATTTCCATCGGATCCGTTTGGAGTTGAAATTGTTACGGCTTGACCCTCAATTAGCAAATTTCCGGTTTTAGCCTTTATGCTCGGGGACTCTGAAGCTAAAAGCAGGGACCCGTCACTTGAGATTATTGGTACCGTATTAGGACCGGCTCCTTCGGTAGGGTTTGCCGGAGGATAGCCTTGGAGACTTGCAGCAGAGTTTGCTGTGGAGACGGGAATTCTGGCTATTTCGGTTTCACCTACGCTTACTCCTAAATATAGCTTGTCATTTTTTAAAAACAGTTCTGTAGGGACATTGTCTAAAGCGATCAAAGTATCTCCATTTGTATCAGGAGAAATCTGTTGGGAGTCTGAATTCCAAATGGCGCTGGTAGCATCCTGGCTTTTGTAAAGCTTAAATACTGCATTTTGTGATTGGCTCACGGGAGAACCTTCTGCATCTTTGAAACTTATTTTTGTAAATATTTTCCATGACGGAAAGGATGTTGCCGTGGTTACTGCCGGGGTGGCAGGAGATATGGGTTCAATTAAACCGGCCTGATCGGTAGAAGCAGGAGTCGGCAAAAAGGGGATTGAGAACTTGAGCTTATTAACAAGGAGAAAGACCAGGACGGCGATTCCTACAGCAACGGACGCTCGCAAGAAATTCGCAAAGGAAAAGATTCTTTGTATCTGGTATCTAGTATCTGGTATTTTGCCAGATACGTTATACAAGTTCCTAGATACTATGTCTGTCATCGGATTTTCTGAAACGTGGCCCGCAGAGTGAGCCCAATCAAAGAAACGCTTTAATGAAGCCATCTTACGCTTGACGGTCGAGTGACTCGTGCTCCCGGAAATTTCTTTGCGGTAGCTTTGTATGAGATCTGGTGAGATGTTAAGTAAGGGCATGGGATTAGTATTTAGTATTTAGTATCTGGGATTTGGTATTTAGGGAACGAATAAGTCCATTGAGCAACTTGTGAACGGTTATTGTTTGGTCATTGACCTGATTGAAGTTCTTTTCCTTTAAGTAGCCGAGATCTTTGGCTATCAGAAGTTGATTTTGCAGTTCGGTTAGAGAGCCTTTTGCCATGTAATAAAACTGAATTTTTTCCTTTTTACCCCGCCTCGAGAATCCTTCTGCTATGTTTGAACTAATCGAGATGACGCACCTTAGTGTTTGGGGAATCAGAATAAATCTTTCTGTATCAGGGTAGGTTTTAACTAGACGATAGATAAGAAGAACAAGCCGGTGCGCTTCTTGCCAAGCGATGAGGTCAGTAAAATTTGATATTTTTGTACTTGCCATATACTAGATACTAATTGCCAGATACCGTCTCTTGGCTATCTAGCCAAGAGAGGAAATGCTTGATGTCAGAAAGATAGTTTTTGATAGTGTTTTTTGAAGCCTTATCCTGTTCGAGGTGTTTCCTGAAATTGAGGACTAATGAGTTAGAATTCTTAGAGATATTCAGATTATTTTGGCCTTCCATAAAGTCAAAATCGAGTATTTGAATAGCCGTAAGAAATTTGGCCAAGTGCCTTAAGGTTGAAAGTCTCCTGTTTACTGTTTTCGGGGGAATGTTGTTTTGCTCAAGAAAATTTCTATACGCTGCAGCCAGAGATTTACTTAGAAGAGGTAGTAGTTCTTCGATCCTATCTGTAGCAATTCCCAGAGTTTTTGCCTTAAGAATAAACCAACCGGAAAAATGATAAAAATCTGAACGGTAAAATTTCAAAGTACTGCTGGATACTCCGATTTCGTCTGTAAGATATTTCTCAAATTTTTCTTGAAAATTTTCCATTGTTATATTGAGGCTAAATTATACTGATTATACAAGTTATACTCTTTGTAAAAGAAATAAGAGTATGTGTCAAGGCCCTTTTTGAATATAATCGAAGAAAAAATAAGGATGCTCAAATCACTAATTTTCATGAGGTGTAATAACATAATTTCCGCAACCTAGTTTAATTACCTCAATATATCAATATATGTTATCTTTTCCCCGATAGTGCAAAATATTCGTCAAAAGCCCATTAAAAGCTAGGCACGAATACAACCTTGCGGAAATATGCGGAGATAGTTTATAACCGGTTTGCTCTTCGGTTAATCATCCTAGAGTTTAAATTCAGTTTGTGCTTGGGAAAGAATTTGTTTACCAGAAGTTGACGATAGCACTTCGACATGCTCAGTGCCAGTTTTTTAAATCAATTTTTTATCCCAATTTGTCGGGACTTTTTTGAGTTATATAACAGGAAGTGGAAAAGTACTGAAGAAGTTATATACTTGTTTGTATGTTTGTATGAAAGGTAAAAAGAGCAAAGAACCAATATCTATCAAAAAGTATATACCAAGTGAGGTAGAAGGCAAGTGGCAAAAGATTTGGAAAAAGGAAAGATTATACTCACCGGATATTAGAGGAGCCAAAAAACCTTTCTACAACCTTTGGATGTTTCCTTACCCTTCCGCAGAAGGTTTACATGCCGGCCACGCTTTTGCCTCAACCGGAAGCGATATTTACGGCAGGTTTATGCGGATGCAGGGTAAAGATGTCTTCCAGCCGATCGGTTATGATTCTTTCGGGATTCACTCCGAGAACTACGCACTCAAAATCAAACAAAAGCCCCAGGAGGTTGTTGAGCGCACAACCAAACATTATGAAGAACAAATGAGATCGCTTGGCCATGGTTATGACTGGACAAGAACAGTGACAACTTCAAGCCCTGACTATTACAGATGGACTCAGTGGCTCTTTTTGAAAATGTGGAAAGCGGGGCTCGCTTACAAAAAAAAGGCATCAGTTAATTTCTGTCCCTCCTGCAAAACCGTACTTGCCGATGAGCAGGTTATCGACGGTAAGTGCGAAAGGTGTCAAAGTATTGTCGGCAAAAAAGAACTTGAGCAGTGGTTTTTCAAGATTACTAATTATGCTGATAGACTTCTTGAAGGTTTAGACAGGATAGATTGGAGTAAAAGAGTGGTTATTGCCCAAAGAAATTGGATAGGTAAATCCGAAGGGATGAAAATTAAGTTTAGGACAGAAGACGGAAAGAATCTGGAAGTATTTACCACCAGACCGGATACCTTAAATGCTGTGACTTTCTTGGCTACTTCCAAGTTTTACGAAGAAGGAAGTAAAGAAAAAATTGGGAAATTTTCGGGGAACTATGCGATTGATCCATTATCAGACCGCAAGCTTCCCATCTGGGATACAAATTATGTGGCACCCGATTATGGTACGGGAATAATTATGGGGGTTCCGGCCCATGACGAGCGTGATATGGAATTTGCTAAAAAATATCACTTGGATATAGTTAAAAAAGAACCTGATGAAACTCTTTGGGAAAAAATTGAGAGGGAAGGTTGGGGTAAAAAGCATACAAACTATCATCTTCACGACTGGCTGGTTTCCCGCCAGAGATACTGGGGGGCACCTATTCCAATGATTGATTGTCCAAAATGTGGTTGGCAACCTGTTCCCGAAGGTGACTTGCCCGTCCTTCTTCTAAACATATCCGATTACGTACCTGAAGGCACCGGAAAGGGGCCGTTGGCAAACCACGAAGAGTTTTATAAAGTTAAGTGCCCGAACTGTAAGGGAGAAGCTATCCGCGAGACCGACGTTATGGATACTTTTGTCGATTCTTCCTGGTACTATCTACGTTACCCTTCGGTTAACGTAAATTCGAATTTCGAGCTTCCGTGGAACCCAGAGGTGACACGACGGTGGCTTCCGGTAGATCTTTATTTTGGAGGAGCGGAACATTCGGTTCTGCACTTAATGTACGCCCGTTTTGTGACTATGGTTTTGCATGATCTGAAATATCTTGACTTCGATGAGCCCTTCCCAAAGTTTTACGCTCACGGACTAATGATCAAAGACGGAGCAAAAATGAGCAAAAGTCGCGGAAACGTTGTTAATCCTGATGACTATATTAATAAATTTGGTGCCGATGCCTTGAGACTTTACCTTGCGTTTATAGGCCCCATGGATGCCTCGCCGGATTTTAGAGATACGGGAATTGAGGGAATGTATAGATTTATGGGCAGGGTTTGGAGACTGTATCAAAATCATCCCACAACGCCTACGCTTCGAGGGGTTGGTGAGAATCAAATTCTCACAAAAATGCATCAAACTATAAAGAAAGTAACTGAAGACATACAAGCATTTAGATACAACACGGCGATCGCGGCGATAATGGAGTATGTAAACCTTCTTACGGAAATAGTTAAAAGTGAAAAGGGAGTAACCGGCTCCGCCGAAAAAGTTAAAAGTTTAGAAACGTTGGCCTTGCTTCTTGCCCCATTCGCACCTCATTTGGCTGAAGAAGTTTGGGTTGAAGTTTTAGGTCAGCCTTTTTCAATTCATACGAGTTCGTGGCCAAAATATGATTCAAACATCTTACAAGTAGATCAAGTAGAAATAATAATACAAGTAAACGGGAAGTTGAGAGGCCAGTTGGTAGTTGACAGTGAACAGTCTAAATCCGGACAAGTGATTGAGAAGTTGGCAAGGCAGGACGAAAGGGTGTCTAAGTGGTTAGAAGGAAAAGTTAAAAATGTAATATTTGTTCCCGGTAAGGTAATCAATTTTGTGCTATGAGCCAACTCGGCAGCGATATTGAAGAAAATCCCTCTTTGGAAACCCTTTTCCGGTATCGATTTGTCATCCTCGCTTCCTTATTAGGCCTAATAATTCTCGGTTTTGGCATATTTTATGCAAGAAATGCGTTAAATGTAGCTTCGACTAAAGTCGAGGTTCTGGAGGCCTCTACAGAGTCCCAGAAAGCGGATTCCTTCTTGGTTGTGGATATTTCCGGAGCAGTAGAGAAACCCGGAGTTTATAAATTACCAAGTAGTTCAAGGGTAGAAGCGGTATTGATTGCTGCCGGTGGAGTTTCGGGGAATGCCGACAGGTCATGGATGGATAAATTTTTAAATAGAGCAGGTAAACTTTCAGACGGTCAAAAAATTTATATTCCAACGGCTGGCGAGCAGGGATATCAAACTGCATCATCGACTTTTTCGTCAAAAGAGGAGGGTTTGGTTAACATAAACACAGCCACTCTAAAAGAACTTGATACCCTCCCCGGAATTGGCCTGACTTACGCCCAAAACATCATTGAACACCGTCCTTACTCAAATGTCGAAGAATTGCTATCAAAAGGAGTTTTAAGAAAAAGTGTCTATGAAAAAATAAAGGACAAGATAACGGTTTACTAAAATTTTTGATGCGATATTTCTTTTGGCTTTTCCTTATTTTATTAGTTATTTTTCGTTTTTATATAACAAAACCGATTTACAAAAACGGTCAAAAAATAAGGATCACTACAAAGATTACTTCCCAGCCGGTAAGATATTCCTCTTATCAAAGCCTAAAACTTGCAGGATTAAAAATTTATTTACCGTTATATCCCGAAATTTCTTATGGTGATTCTGTTGTCGTTGAAGGAGTCGTATCTGACAAAAAGTTAAACAACCCAAAACTTATAGAAATTAAGGAAAATAGGGAAATTTTGACAAGTTTAAGGAAAAATCTTCTGTCCTTGTATCAAAAATCTCTGCCTGAGCCTGATTCCTCGCTCCTTTCCGGGATTGTTATTGGGTCAAAGTCGAGTTTACCGGAAGATTTTTGGAATTCACTAAAAAAAGTCGGACTTGCTCACGTAGTTGTTGCGTCAGGTATGAATGTTACCTTTGTAGCATCGTTTTTGATGACGGTATTGGTAATTTTTTTGCCAAGAAGAAAAGCGATTACCTTGGCACTGGCAGGAATTTGGAGCTATTCGGTACTTTCCGGGCTCGAGGCTCCGATTATTCGGGCTGCAATAATGGGATCACTTACCTTTGCTGCTCAAGAATTTGGCAGAATCTCCTCTGCTTGGAGAATTTTAGTACTTTCCGCTGTTTTGATGCTTATAGTCAGACCGGATTGGATAGGCGATATCGGATTTATTCTTACATTTACCGCCACAGCTTCCCTTATGGTTTTTTCAAAAAGAATAGAAAATAGATTGAAATTTCTCCCTGCTATCTTCAGGGAGGGATTGGCGACTTCCCTGGCAGCCCAAATTGGAGTTGGTCCTATACTGTTTGTTACATTTGGACAGTTTAATATACTGTCTCCGATTATAAATGCATTAGTTCTTTGGACGATTCCTAATATTATGATAATCGGGGCGGTTGGAGGGGGAATTGGACTTTTATTTCCAATGCTGGGCAACCTAATTTTGTATTTGGCATATCCGATGACCGGTTGGTTTATAGGAATAGTTAGACTATTCAGTTAAAAGTTCAAAAGTGAATAACCCGCCTTTGGCGGTTAAAGTTAAAAATTTTGAACTTTGCATTTTGAATTTTGAACTTAAGATGAAGTCTATTTGGAGATACATACTAGGTTTTTTGGTCTTGGGCGCCGTGTCTGTTTGGCTTACTGTTTTTACATTCCCCGACAAGAATTTGCATTTAATCGCTTGTGATGTTGGCCAGGGAGACGCAATTTTGACAACATACGGGAATGTTCAAGTTTTGACTGATGGGGGAGCTGATAATAAAGTTCTTTCTTGTTTGTCCCGTCATATGCCATTTTGGGATAGGGAAATAGAAATGGTCGTTCTCACCCACCCGCAGCTTGATCATTTCGGAGGACTGGTGGAAGTTTTTAAGAGGTATAAGGTCGATACATTTTTGGGTAATTCCGTTGATGCTAGCAGTTCGGGCTACCAAGTTCTAAAAAAGGAGATAGAGAGTTCTCAGGCACAAATAGTCAATCCAAGTGAGGGTATGATGATCAGGTTGGGTAAGATACATTATGATATAGTCAACCCTCCGCAAAATTTCGACGGTGCCGTAATAGCGGGGCAAGCGGTTGGTGTTTTGGGCGCTTTTACCGCAAGCAGGGATTTAAATGACTATTCGGTTGTAGCCAACCTTAGCTATGACAATTTCCGCGCACTTCTAACCGGGGATATTGACCAGAACATGATTCCTGATATTTTGAAAACGGGGAGGATTGAAAAGGTAGACTATCTCAAAGTACCTCACCATGGTTCTAAGAACGGATTGACAAAAGAACTCTTGGATGCCACTGATCCTAAGGTGGCTGTCATTTCTGTCGGCAAAAATAACCGTTATGGGCATCCGCATGAAGAAGTTCTGAAGTTACTAAGAGAAACAGGTACTAAGGTACTAAGGACGGATAAGAATGGAGAAGTGGAAGTTATAACTGACGGAAAGAAGTGGTGGATGAAAAATTAATCTTCTGCTAGGCCTTTGTCTATTAGAAGTTGTGCAAGTTCTAGTAAGTTTTTAATGTTAGCTTTGATATTGGAAAAAGAAATATAAGGGTTATAATGTTTATAGCTATTATAAATTTTATGGAAAGCAAGGGTTACAAATCTCTACCTTTTTATCAGCAATCTGAAATAATCTATGATTTTACGGTTGAGTTTTGCAAGCTTTATATTGATCCCAAGTCTCGAACCAAAGACCAAATGGAGCAGGCGGCAAGAAGTGGTAAACAAAATATAGCTGAAGGGTATTTGCAGAAGAGTTTTGAGGGGAGAATTAAGCTTTTAGGGGTAGCCAGGGGGAGTTTGGAGGAACTTTTGAACGATTATCAGGATTTTTTGAGACAGAGAGGGTTAAAGTTTTGGGAAAAAGATTCTGTTTTGGCCAAATGCGTTCGCGCTTTGGCCTATAAAAATTATAAATCTTATAACGATTATAAAGTTTATATTGAAGATTCTGAGGCCGCAGCCAATACTATGATCTGTCTCATCAATCAAACTAATCAACTTTTAGATCAAAAACTTCGTTGGACCGAAGAAAAATTTGTTAGGGAAGGAGGATTTAGGGAGAGTTTATTCAAAAGGAGGATGGAATACAGGAAAAGTAATTTATAATAATAATATAAATATTATCAAAATTATAGATTTTATATGAGGGATCGAATAATCAAAACTATTGAAAAAGTAACTGAGATAAAGGATGTTGAACTCGAATTTCCGGAGAATGAGGAGTTTGGGGACTACAGTTCGAATATCGCAATGACGATGTTCTCGAGTTCAAAGTTAAAAGTGCAAAGTGCAAAGTTCAAGAACTCCAGAGAACTGGCAGAAGATATAGTCAGAAAACTTCAAAAAGACAAAGAACTTGCAAAAATTATCGACAAAATCGAAGTTGCGGGGCCGGGGTTTATAAATTTCTGGTTGAAAAAAGAGGTATTAGTTGATAATTTGATACGGATTGATAGCCAGAAGGAAAAGTACGGTGCCTCAAATGTCGGGCAGGGTAAAACAGTCGTTATCGACTATTCTTCGCCCAACATCGCGAAATCGTTCAGTATCGGACACTTGCGCTCGACCATTATCGGCCAAGCTCTTTATAACCTCTATAAATTTTTGGGCTATGAAGTAGTTGGCGATAACCACTTGGGTGATTGGGGCACGCAATTTGGCAAGCTTCTTTATATGCTTCAGGGAAAAAGTGAGGCTGAGATTACGAAACTGACAATTCAAGAGTTGGAGGAGCTTTATATCCTTTTCCACAAAAAGGCGGAAGAAAAACCTGAGATTGAAGAAGAAGCCCGAGTTTGGTTCAAGAAGCTCGAAGATGGTGATGGTGAGGCGAAAAAGCTCTGGCAGTTTTGTGTCGACATTTCTTTGGCCGAATTTAACCGGATTTATGAAAGATTGGGAGTTAAGATCGACTTTGCCTTTGGCGAGAGCTATTACGAGAGTGAAATGAAACAGCTTTTGGCTGACGCCAAAATTAAAAAACACTTGGCAAAAGGGGAAAGTGGAGCCCAGATTATCGATTTAACAAAAGAAGGGATAATTACCCCTTTAATGTTTCTTAAGACTGACGGAGCAACCACTTACGCAACCCGCGACTTGGCAACAATTACTTTCAGAGTCAGAAAATGGAACCCGGATATTATTATTTACGAAGTGGGTGTTGAACAAAGCCTTCACTTTAAGCAGCTTTTTGCGGCAACGCGTTTACTCGGATTGGTTGATAAAAATGTTGAGCTAATTCATACCGCCCATGGTCTTTATCTTGCCCCGGATGGGGGAAAGTTTAGTACCAGAGAGGGTAAAACCATCAAACTTGAGGAGGTTCTGAATGAGGCAATTGATCGTGCAGGGAAGCTGGGAAATAAGGGGGAAGTGGCAAAGGATGTTGGGATTGGGGCAATAAAGTATTTCGATCTTTCTCATCAACCGACGAGTGATATTATTTTTGACTGGGAGAAAATAATGGCTATGGAAGGCAATAGCGGGCCGTATCTTCAATACACCGTTGCTCGCACAAATAGCGTGCTTGCGAAAGCTCCCAACATACAACATACAACATACAACATACAAAACGACGAAGAACTGAAAGTTCTAAGGAGTTTAACCCGATTTCCTGAGATAATTGCGACTGCTGCCAAAAATTACTCACCCAATGTTTTATGCAATTACCTTTTTGATTTGGCGCAAAAGTTTAATGCCTTTTACAATGCTCACAAGATAATAGGTAGCAAGAATCAGGAATTAAGAATTATGATTACGGCTGCAGTTGGACAAGTCCTTAAAAACGGCCTTAAACTTCTGGGAATAGAGGCTCCGGAGAGAATGTAATTAACTTTTTTGGGGAGATTCTAATTTAGATATTCTCTGATCGTGATCTTGGAAGTCATCGTTAATCCTTGTATGGGAATATTGGTGAGTATCGAATTCTTCGCGCATCGCTTTAATTTCGCCAACAATTTCATCCTTAATTTCATACAATTCGCCCTTCAATTCTTCACCAAGTTCGGTTTTAAGCTCGGTTTTAAACTGGTTTAAACGCTTGTCGAGATAATCCTTTGTTATAACATTGTCTGTCTTTGGCATATTAGAACCATTATTGTTCGTGTAAAAATGATTGTCAATTGGGCAAAAAACAAAGAGCAGAGTTATTTTTCTTTTTCCAGCTTTTCGATTCTTTTTAAGATTTCAAGCATGAGTTCGTCCTGTTTTTCCAGGTGGAGCAAAATTGCCTCAATTTCTTTTTCGGCCTTGACGTTTGTTTCATAGTCGTGCTGGGTGCGAAGCTCCGAGTGCCGGCTCTGCAGGTTTTGGCCGACTAAGATCAGTGGAAGAAGAATTAACTGCAAATAGCCCGATGAAATATATTGGACAACCGATATGGTCGTGGGCACAAAAACGGGGAGAGTGGCCAGAATAACGCAAAGGTAGAAAAAGCCCATGGTGCCAATTTTCTTAGTGATAAAAAGAGCCAATTTGTCAGTCTTGGACAGTCGGCTCCTGTGAACCTCATTAGTATTTTGGATCGGAGCAAGCTCGCGCCGAAGATCTGTAATGGTTTTAATTTTGTCCATAATTTAATGATATACTTGGACGATATGAATTACAAATTGCAAACTTTAGCTTCGGGATTAAGGGTTTTGACGATTCCCATGCCGGCTGTTCAAAGTGCAACTTTAACTGTTTGGGTCAAAGCAGGAAGCAGGAATGAGGAGGGAAGTGTAAACGGGATCTCACACTTTTTGGAGCATATGGTTTTTAAAGGAAGCAATAAACGCCCTTCGGCGCGCGAAATTAGCGGGGCGGTTGATGCAATCGGCGGGGAATTTAACGCGGGGACGGGAAAAGAGTGGACAAACTTCTATATAAAAGCTAGGAAAGATAATCTTCCGATAGCGTTTGATGTACTTAGCGACATGGTTCTTAATCCGCTTCTAAGGCCGGAGGAAATTGAGAAAGAGAAGGGGGTAATTATTGAAGAGATTGCAATGTATGAAGACACTCCGATGTTTAAGATAGGAGATGTTTTTGAGGAATTAATTTTTGACAAACATCCGCTTTCTTGGGATATTTCCGGAACTGCCGAAACTGTCAAGGCAATTAAAAAAGATGATTTCTTGCGATATAGAGAGTTACGTTATTCAGCAGAAAATATCGTTATCACAGTTGCTGGGGGGGTTGAAGAAGGTGAGGTTGTAAAACTGGCAGAAAGGTACTTTGGAAAACTTTCTTCTAAGTCAAATAGCCCCGCCTTCAATAAATTTACGGCGAGGCAAGCAAAACCACAGGTTAAGCTTCATCCCAAAAAGAAGGAGCAGGCGCATTTGATTTTGGGTTTTAGAGGAAATTCTAGAGAACATAAAGACAGATTCACGGAGGCTATTTTGGCATCAATTTTAGGAGGAGGAATGAGCTCAAGACTTTTTATTGAGGTAAGAGAGAGACGCGGACTTGCTTATGCAATCAGGACTTCTTTAGAGCATTATATCGACACTGGCTACATTGGAACTTATGCAGGAGTGGATGTAAACCGAGTGGAGGAAGCAATAACCGTAATACTTAAGGAGCATTACAAAATCACGAATCAAGAATCAGGAATCAAGAATCAAGAATTAAATAAGGCAAAAGAATATATAAAAGGGCATTTAGCCCTCGCCTTGGAGGATACCAAAGATGTCGCAAGTTTTTTCGGAGAAAACGAACTTATGCTTGATAAAGTTGAAACTCCCGAGGAGGTTTTTAAGAAGATTGATGAGGTTAAAGTCGAGGATGTTGTAAGAGTAGCAAAAGAATTTTTTAAACCCGAAAGGCTAAATTTAGCCATAATCGGACCATATGAGAGTGCCGAGTCATTTAAAAAACTTCTGGGATGAATTTCGTAATCCGTGTCGGAGTGGACGGAATTGGACCGTCTGCCTCCGCGTCCCGAACGCGGCGGTCTACCGATGACCTACACTCCGTGATACCGATTCATTACACCCCGAGAAAATTTACCCTGAGCCCGGTTGAATGGGTGTCCCCAGCAAGAATCGAACTTGCATCTTACCCTTAGGACGGGTCTGCTCTGTCCGTTGAGCTATAGGGACCCTAGAACACCTCATTTTATCATTTTTAGAGGATTAGAGTAGAGGTTGCGCGCAGTTTTGGGCAAGTGCGAACATTTGCCGGAGATATCTTGGAGCTTCATTTATCGGTACGGCAGCCAGTTTTAATTTCATTTCTCCAAGTTCTCGATAAGCTTGCCCGGCGTTTCTGGGATTGAACCTAAAAGAGTAGTCGTTTGGATCAAAACGCTGTCCGTGAGCTAACTTTACCTCCCTTAGACTTCGGGCCAGCAGGCTTTTCATTTTTGCAAGATCTCCTTGCGGTAGGAAAAATGATTCAGCCGCAAGCTGCGCAAACCTAAGTTCAAAAGGATCAAGTAGTCCTCTTACTTTCCCGCAAACTCTTTCCAATAAACGAATTGTTTGCTCAATCGTTAAAGCCGAAACATAAAGAGTTTCCAGGCCAGCAATTCAAATCTCCAAAACCGTATTTTATTTTTTCCCGAGTTTCTCGGAACCTTTCCCTACCCATAATAAGATCATTTTAACAAGAATATAATACTAAGTCAATTGGAATCAAACGATATCGCTATGTATTATTTTAAGGTTAGTGAATAGAGATTTGGGGGAGCGGAATCGGCCCCTAAATTGGTAAGAATTACGAGTTTTGAGGAATTGACGAATGGGAACGCATAGGGAGCAACATAACTTCCCGAATAAACAACCTGCCTATTTGTTCCGTCATAATCCATTATCGTAATTTTATCAGGCTCCGATAAAACCAAATGACGGGAAGTCGGAAGCCATCTCAAAGCTGTGCTTTGGGAACTGTTGACTTGTACTTCCTGATCGGTGATCAGGAAGTTACGATCTTCTTTGATGTCGTAAACATATGTTCGACTCTCTTTGATATTGCGTTCTTGTTTCTGAGTAGAGGACCCGGGAAGGGGAGGAATTAAATTTTCAGCGATAGTAGCCGAGGCACTCGCAGTATAGAGAATTTTCGTTTCATCCGGAGAAAAAACTATATTACCAACTTTACGTGTCAAAATGTCATTTAAACTATCAGGCAAGTTCTTTGTTAGCACAGCTAACCTTGCTTTTCTTTTATCCGCCCAATCTCTAAGGAGTTTATCCGCCTTTGATTCTATGTTTATCCATTTACTTTGTGGCGTTTGGACGCCGGCATCAAGTAAAAATTTTCCGGTTTTGGTGGAAAGAAGAATCTCACGGCCATCCGGAGACCAAATCCAACTGGCTCCTGCCAGATCGCCTTCCGTGATTAGCTTTGGATCTTTCGAGAATCCTATTGGTAAATTCAATGTCTCAATAACCCAGAGCCCGGTTGTCGACTTTGTCGAGTCCTCCT
>CAYISM010000010.1:14207-18716 GCA_964366085.1 uncultured Gammaproteobacteria bacterium
GCAATTTTACTTCCGTCATCAGAAGGTGTTGGATTTATGCTTCCGTTAAAGGTAAGGGGAGAAAGGGAAGGTGCAGTTTTAAATAGATATGCGCTAGCTTCAGTTACAACCTCTTTTTCGACAGTTAAGCGCTTATTCCAGGAACGATATCCTTCTTTTTTGATCATGATATCATAAACTTTTGGCAAAAGAAGGATAGTTGTGTTGGTTGCAGTTTTTAATTCGCCATTTACATATACTTGAGCTGCCTCCGGATCCGACTTTGTTACCAAAATACCGTTTGCAACAAACCATAACTTTTCATTATCAAACCTATACCCTTTGGCATAATATCCAAGAATTATTCCAAGAAAAGAAACAACTACAATAGTTGTCAAAAAAATTAAAATTCTTTTTCCGGTCATATTGTTGGAATTATACCACCTGCTGCCCCTTGTTAACCAATAATTTTGGTATAATGCGGCTATGCTTCGAAAAAGGATTGCGATTGATTTAGGAACCGCAAACACTCTTGTTTGGGTGGCCGAAGGTGGAATCGTAGTTAACGAACCTACCGTAGTCGCGGTTTCTTCTGAGGATAATAAGGTAGTTGCTGTGGGGGAGGAGGCTAAAAGGATGTTGGGAAGGACTCCGGAGTCTCTAATTGCTTCCCGACCCATGCGCGAAGGAGTTATCGCGGATTATCAAGTAACCGAGGCGATGTTAAAGTACTTCATAAGTAAAGTTTGCGGAAGATTTCAACTTTTTAAACCGGACGTAATGATTTGTGTTCCGGCGGGTTGTACCCAAGTTGAAAGAAGGGCCGCGCTTGACGCAACGCTCGCGGCAGGAGCGGCGCACGCGTATTTGATTGACGAGCCTTTAGCTGCTGCGATAGGGGCTGGGATTCCTGTTTCGGCCCCATCCGGCCACATGATTGTTGATATCGGGGGCGGGGCGGCCGAGGCTGCCGTAATCTCTCTGGGTGGGGTTGTCGTTCATAAAAGCGTTCGAGTTGCAGGAAACAAAATTGACGAGGCAATCCAAAGCTACTTGAAGAAAAAATACAATTTGATTGTCGGAGATCAAACAGCCGAGGATATTAAAATAAAAATAGGTTCAGCCGTACGCAAGGCTAAAGACGATAAATTAGAAATTTCCGGACGCGATTTGGTTTTCGGACTTCCAAGAAGCATAACTATTGTCTCGGGTGAAGTTACAGAAGCGATAAAAGCTCCTTTAATCCTCATAGTAGGCGCAATAAAGGCAGTTTTAGAGGATACTCCTCCGGAGCTTGCGGCGGATATTATAGACAAAGGTATTGTACTTTCCGGGGGAACGAGCATGCTTGCGAACTTTGACAAGTTCGTGACTTTAGAAACCGGAGTTCCGGCACACGTAGCAGAGGATGCACTATTTTGTGTGGTTAAAGGGACAGGTCTTGTAATGGAAAATATCGAACTTTGGAGAAGAAGCGTTACGACAAAAAGATGATCACTACAGGGTGAGCTCTGCCTAATAAAATTGTTTATTTATGTAAAGTGGGGGAAGAAGTATTTGCGATATAGAGTTTTGATAAAGTAAAAATTTGTAAAATAGGGGAGAACTATAGTAATTAGCGGGTAATGGACAAATTTTTGAGGATAGGTTGAGGACAAAAGTTAAAAATCGAGCCTTTAAAACGAAGTAAAAATTTGTACAATTTGTATATATAATAAGAATTTATTTTTCAGAAAAATACCCTTTAGTTTTAAGGTAACAAAAAAACAAGATGAAGAATATCTGTCTATAGTAAGATTTTAAAAAACTTGCGAGTATTGAATTATAGGTTGCTCAAAATTGGAATTTAAGTAAGAAATTATTGGTTTTTTGATAATTACTCAAATTTAAAATGAAAAAAGACAAGAAAAACCAAGCTAAATCGGCCCAGAAATACGTTACTATTTTGGGTATAGGGGTAATTAGCACTTCGACAAGTTCAGTGCTGGCGTTTGTGCGTGAGAAGTTGGACAAAGGGGAGAAATTCTACATAGTAACCCCGAATTCCGAGATTATAATGTTGGCTCAAAAGGATAGGCAGTTGGCAGGAATTCTTAATAGTGCCGATCTTTCGATTGCCGATGGGATAGGCCTTGCTTACGCGAGTTGGTTTTTGGGAAATGGTCGGTTAAACGTCCTTCCCGGCAGAGAAATTTTTGTTAGTCTTCTTGAGTTTGCAAACGAAAATGGCTTGAAAGTATTTTTATTGGGGGGGACTGTGCGCTCGATTGAAAAGTCTATTGCTATTATTAACTCCAAGTATCCGGATATTGTGGTTGATGGGGAATATGGACCGTTCTTGGACGAAAATGCAGAACCCCCAGGTGAGACCGACAAAGAAATACTTAAAAAGACTATTGACAAAATAAATAAATTTGCACCCGATTTATTATTTGTAGGTTTTGGTGCACCCAAACAGGAAAAATTCGTCTCCGGATGGTTGCCCGAACTAAATATTGGGGGAGCAATGGTAGTGGGAGGAGCGCTGGATTATTTTGCGGGAGTCGCCAAGCTTCCGCCCGGTTGGGTGGCGTCTTTGGGATTTGAATGGCTTTGGAGACTAGTGAGACAACCTTCGAGATTAAAAAGAATAGTAACTGCGATAGTAATTTTTCCGTTAAAGGTTTTTTTCAGTAAATTCTGACGGGATCTGCGTCCAAAATGGGGCTTGACACCCCTGAAGTGCTTTGATATGTTCTGACTAAGAAAGTTCGATAAAGTATATATGGCCGAGGAAAAAACAAAGAAAAGAGTAAGATTAGAAGACCTTCCGGATCTTTTGACGGTCCGCGAGGTGGCAGAGCTTCTTCGTGTGTCTCCTCTTACCATCAAACGTTGGGGTAAGCGCGGTAAGCTTCCGGCTATAAGAATAAACTCCCGAGGAGACCGCAGATACAAAAAAGAAGCAGTTCTTTGGTTACTTGGAATGCAACAGGAATCCAAGTAACGCCGTGTACGAACAGTTAAACTACCTCTTTACATATTTGCTTCACTTAATACTATGAAGTTAGTTTTCCTTCGTAAAGGAACGCTCTTTAACATACAAAGAGTGCTAGTGGCTCCTTAACCTCATTACTCTCGAAAGGAGATCTTCCGTGTTTACCCGAAAACCGCTCTTTCTTGCGCTTGTCTTTGTAGGGGTTTTGGCAACATTTACAATTGCATACGCAGGCTCGCCCTATCCGCCGGAATTGGTTAGTCCGGGAAGTGGGGCAACGGCAGGCTCCAATCCGCCCACGCTTTGCGCCCGAAACGCAGGCGATCCGGACGGGGACACCGTACAGATCCGGTTCGAATCTTGGGGAGGGGGAGAGGTGAATCATGGTTCCGGTTGGATGGACGCAGGGGCGACGGGAAACGTTGTTTGCTGGACAGACGGGGGTCTTTGGTCGCAAGGAGGGCATACTTGGCAAGCGCGCTCTCGCGACTCGTCGGGCGGAGAAGCAGCATCGCCGGATTGGAATGTAAGCGTGCCCGCGCCGTCTTCGCAGGCAAGTTGCACAGTCAATTCACTAACGATGAGTCCGCCGCCTCCGCAGCCCGTCGGGACGACTGTAACCATTTCTGCGTCTGCTTCCTGCACGAATGGGGTCTCGGGCCTTGTCTTTCAGGTTAACGGAGGACAAATAGGCTCGGCCAGCGGGGCAAGCGGAAGTGCAACTTGGAACACGAGCGGTTTGGCGGCTACAGACTATACGATCTCAGTTCAGGTAGCAGATAGCGTAGCGGGGTACATTAAGTCCGGTTCGGATTCGTATCAACTTACTTCCGGCGCACCACCGCCACCGCCACAAGTGAGCTGTTCAATTACGGCTTTTAACGTCTGGCCTTCCTCACCGCAACCGCCGGGAGTAACAGTTTCAATCTCAGCCTCGGCTTCGTGTAGTAGCGGAGTCCGGGCAATGAGGGTGAAGATCGATGGCGGAAATGTGTACGAATTGGGAGCACCCGATATATCTTACAGCTGGAACACGCTGGGAGTTTCGGGAGGCCATACAATCCGAGTCGAAGCTGCCGGGCATGGAGACGATTCTTGGGGTCAGGCGGCGAGTCAGGAGACTGGCTATACGATCCAGTCCTCACTTCCACCGCCAACCGCGGCTCCAAGTTTCCAAACCGGAGACATCATCCAGATCGGATACGATGTCTTTGTGATCGTAAGCGGACAAAGGCGACTGATTCCAAATCCGGACACGTTGGATGCCTTGGGAATTACGAGAGGCTGGATTAACAACAAAGGCCTGTCTGACTTCCAGCTCAATCAGATTTCCAGAGGAGCAGACATTCCGGATGTGAATCGGGACAGATCGGGCTTCGACACGTTCAAGGCAACTTACTTTCCGAATACGGTCCCGATTGTGCCGGCACCGACAGCAACGCAGCGCTCGAATCCGACGGTGCTGCCTCAATCAACGGCGCGTTCGAACCAGACAGCGGTTCCGACTGTCAGACCGGATCCCAATAAAGGGCCCGGTCAGTCGTCAACTTCGA
>CAYISM010000011.1:0-18088 GCA_964366085.1 uncultured Gammaproteobacteria bacterium
TCATTCCTACATAAAAAAGTCTACGTTCTTCTTCCAGATGATAATCGCCTACCGGCAAAACTTCTTTGATTAAAGCGTCGGGAATCGGAATTTGTTCGCGCCTTTCAATTGTCGGGAACCTCTGGGCAACAAGATTAACCAAAAATACAACCGGAAATTCCAAGCCCTTGGCCGAATGAGCGGTTAAGATGTTGACGGCATTAACATTTACCCAATCAGTGTCCGCAGCCAAAGGGGACTCGCCCAATTCCATTGAAAGCTCGAGCCAATCAACTACAGCAGGGATTGTCGCATCTTCATGGTCAACTTCATAAGTTTTCAATTTATCGAATAATTTCGAAATGTTAGCCGCTCTTTTTTCGGCTTCCAGGGAATCCGGTGAAAGAAGTTTTTGTAAAAGGCCGATGTCTGTTAGAAAATAATAAAGAAGCTGTCCGGCAGTTTCCCGTCTTGCAAGTTTTAGGTGTCGATTAATTATTTTTAAGATCTTCTTTATTTTTACTTTTGAATCTGCGCTTACGAATATGTCATCTATCTTTTCGAGGGCTTCAAAAAGTGACAAATTATATTTTCGGGCATAATTCCCGATTGCCGCTAGGTCGCGCGGTTTAATGTCAAAATAATCAATCGATAAAAGTCTGTAGAAAGCAACCGAATCTTCAAAATTATATAAAACTTTCAAATAAGAAATTAAGTCAATTACCTCCGGTTGCTTGAAAAGCCTTCCTGGTCCCAAAAATTGATATGGAATTCCATGGCGGGAAAGAGCCCGCATTATCGGTCCTGAGTGGTTGTTTGCACGAACCAAAATTGCAAAATCTTTATATTCAAACTTTGATTCTTTCTTAACTTCCTCAATTTTCTTAGCAATAAGGTCTCCCTCATTTTCAACTCGGTCCGCATGAATAAGACCAATTTCTTTGCCGTCTTTTGCAACTTGCGATTTTAATTTTTTGTCAACCTTTTCAACTATCTCAAGTCGATCCGGATTATTAAATTGGATTAAATCATAGGCCCTATCCAAAATTTCTTGGTTCGAGCGGTAATTGCGTGTCAAAACAACGACCTTTGCTTTTGGAAAATTTTTTCGAAATTGAATAATGTTGCTTACCGCCGCTCCTCTAAATCTGTAAATGCTCTGGTCGTCATCTCCGACGACTGTAATATTTTTATGGTTTTTGGAAAGTAAAATTGCCAACTCATTTTGTGCATAGTTTGTATCCTGAAACTCATCTATTAATATGTACTTAAATTGTTCCTGATACTCCCGCAAAACATTTGGTCGATCACGGAATAGTTTCAAGGTCTTTACAATCAAATCTCCAAAATCTAAAACGCTTTCTTTTACCTTAATCTCATCGTACATTTTATATGCCTTAGATAATTCTTCCCATTTCGCAAGTTCTTGTTTTTCCTCGGTGTACATCTTCTGACTTTTAACTTTTAACTTTTCACTTCGCACCCAGTCGAGATAATCAACTGGGGCGACGTCTTCATCTTGCAACCTTGAAAAATGTTGGAGCATCCCATCAATAAACTTAGTCGGATTTCCCAAAGGTCTAAAATAATTCAAGTCGAACTTAAAAAGATCGTTGTGAACAAGCTGCACGCTTTCTGCTTGGGACATTAATTTATATTTCGGATCAAGGCCGATATGGAGTGCTTCACGTCTTAAAATCCTGTCGCAAAAAGAATGGAAAGTAGAAATCCACATCTGGGTATAACCGTAGGGCATTGCGATATCAACTCGCTCTTCCATTTCCTTTGCAGCTTTTTCTGTAAAGGTCAGCGCCAAAACTTCATTGGGTTTCGCCTTTTTTCCTAAAATGAGGTATTTAATCCGCTCGGTAATAACCGTCGTCTTTCCCGTCCCCGCCCCGGCGATAATTAGAAGGGGTCCTTCCTTATGCTTTACTGCCTCGAGTTGTTCTTTATTTAATTTCTTTTCAGAATTATCTTTTGTCACGAAGCAATTTTACCACGAAGCCAATTTCCATTCTGTTCTGTATCACTGTACTAGTACACAAGGCTAGTACAAAATTAACTTCATTCTTCCAATTCCTTCGTTTCTTTTTTAACACCATTTCCAAGAGTTTGTGTAGAAGTGATTTTCTGACCGAGCTGGGCAAAAGAAGTAATAACCGAGCTCATCATATTGTAGGCATTATTTAAATGTTTTTGTAAAACCGATAAGTTATCTTCAACTTTTGAATAGTCTTTTTGAATTGCCCGCAAAATTCTAAAAACTTCCCGGGATTTTGTTTCCAAATCCTTTCCTTCAAATGATAAAAGAAGAACCTGTAAATGGGCATACAAAGTATTTGGGGAAACCGGATAAACTCTTAGGCGTCTTGCAAAATTGGAAAGCTCCTGAATATTTACCACTTCGTAATAAACCGCCTCCGAAGGAATATACATAAGAGCAAAATCCATTGTTCCTTCTTCCGGCAAAATATATTTTTTAGAAATATCATCTATATGCTTTTTGACATCAGAAATTAGTTGTTTCTTGCCAAGATTCCTTTCGGCTTCTGTCTCCCCCTTAATCATTAGATTAAAATTCTCCATTGGAAATTTCGAGTCGATACATAAAAGCCCCGCTTCTGTTTTTAAAACCGCATCAACTTTGGCGCCGGACTTGAACGGATACTGCAAATGAAAAGCATTCTTGGGAAAAGTTTGCCCTATCATTTCTTTCAAAACTTCTTCCCCCAAACCTCCGCGAAGCTTTGGAGACTGCAAAAACTCCTGAAGAGTTCTAATTCCTTTTCCAACCTCGCTCATTTCTCCCAAATTCCTTTGAACCTGAGAAATTACACGCGCCGCATTATCCAATCTTTCGTTTAAGCTTTGCGTATTTTTCTGAAGTGAATCAAGAAGTACTTTTCTATCTTCCTTTGATCCGGATTGGAGCATTTTTATTATTTCAAGAAGTTCATCCGAAGGTTTTTGTGCCTCTTTTAATTCTGACAGTTTTTTATTAAGAAAAATGGCAATGATTACCAATCCCGCAAGAACTATAATAAGGATGACTGTAGGGTCCATAACAAGTTATTTTATACCAAACATTCTTTAGTTTGCACTTTAGAATAGCATGTTTGGGGATCATACTCATCAAACGAGAATTGCAAATTCGAGTAAGGTGAGGATATCACACGCGAAATACGTGTGTTACGCCCATGAAAGAAAAACGACAAGAATTAATCAAGCGCCGAAGAAATTTTTTCCCAACTTTACTAATCACAATTTTTCTTTGGGGAATTATAGCGTCTGTTGTCTATTTTATTGATCCACAAGTATCAGGAATAATTCCTCTTTTTTTCTTGTTAATCTTCACAACACTTCTTTTTACTTTTTCCATGATTTTCGCAAACACCAGGCGTGGGTTTCTTGTAGCACTTAGTTCAACTTTTTTTTTACTTCTTAGATATTTTGGTGTGGGAAATATTTTAAACCTTTTACTAATAGTCGGGGTTATGATAACAGTTGAGCTGTATTCTTCCAGAAGATAGTTTTTGAGTTTCGATATTTCTTTGATATACTACCTTCAGTTTAATCAATTAAATCATGAGAACCTCTGGTCAAAAACTAAGCGCTTCATTAAAGACCCAATTAACCAAAACTTTTGCTCAAATGATTGCAGACCTTAGAGGTTTAAGCGAAGTCGAAATCTTCTTGAATGATTTTTTCAATGAAAGTGAACTTGAGACTTTTGTAAAAAGACTGGCTGTAGCCTATTGGCTCAAAAAAGGAAGAAGCTATAACAACATTAAAGAAAATTTGAAAGTTTCTTCGGCAACAATCGCAACGATTGAAAAGTTGACGAAAAAACCGGGATTTTCCCTGGCAATACAAAAAACCGAGGCAGAAGAATGGGCAAATGTTTGGAGTGAAAAGATCAAAAAAATAGCAAAACTATGAGGGGAACTTTTTGACAGCCCACAAGAGACTTGCAAGACGATAAACGAGTATCGAGATTTGGTAATTCAATCGCTCCGAGAACTGAAGGAGAGAAACCCCGGAGCCAGAGTATTTTTTATTTCAGGAATAGTTACTTCTGATGGACCTCTCCATATCGACGGAAATCTTAAAACATTATCTGACTATGTTGATAAGATAAAGTCTGACGGGCGGTTTGGACCTTTTGTTTTTTCAACTCCGGATGTTTTCAACCGTCCCCTTTTTGCGAAGCTAGATAATGCTGGTTGTGTAAACGGGGATTATCTTTCTTTCTGGAGAGATTTATTAAGAAGCAGACTTATCGATGGCATAATAATGACTCCCAGCTGGCAAGAATCAAATGGCGCGAGTCACGAGCTAATGACGGCCAGACAAATTAGACTAAACGTCTTTTCCGCGCATCTGGAAGACGGGCGTGCTATAATAAGAGTTATGTTAAGAAACAATCCTTTCATAATGCCCGCAGGATTTGCCGCCTAAACGGAGGGTTTATGTTGGATTTTTAACCTCCGCAAGGGGGTTATTTAGTTTGTAAGGAGGTAAAATAATAACATGAACAAAAAATTCTATATAACTGCCGCTATTCCTTACGTAAATGCCAAGCCGCATATCGGTCACGCACTGGAATTTGTACAAACAGATGCCATTGCAAGGCATCACAAACTCTTGGGAGAGAAAGTTTTGGTTCTTTCCGGCGGAGACGAAAACGCCCTTAAAAATGTTCAGGCTGCAAAAACTGCAGGAGTCGCGATTCAAGAATTTGTCGATAAAAATACCGACCTTTTTTTTGAATTAACCAAAAAACTAAATTGCCAGTTTGACGTTTGGCAAAAGGGAAGTGACCAAGAACATCATTTTCCGTCTGCCCAAAAGCTCTGGCAACTTTGCGACAAAAACGGTGACATTTACAAGAAAAAATACGAGGGACTTTATTGTGTCGGCTGTGAGCAGTTTTACTCGCCGGATGAACTTAATGAAAATGGTGAGTGTTATGAACACCCAGGTAAAAAACTCGATAAAGTTTCCGAAGAAAATTATTTTTTCAGGCTTTCAAAGTACCAAAATAAATTAATTCATTTAATCGAATCGGATGAACTAAAAATTGTTCCCGAAACCCGCAAAAATGAAGTGCTCTCTTTTTTAAAACAACCCCTTTACGACATCAGTATTTCTCGCTCCAACGAAAGAGCCAAAAATTGGGGAGTTCCTGTTCCCGAAGATTTAACACAGAGAATTTATGTTTGGTTTGATGCTTTAAATATTTATCAGTCTGGAGTTGGTTTTAGCTGGGACGATGAAAAATATAAGAAATGGTGGCCCGCAGACGTCCACGTAATCGGAAAAGGAATTATCCGTTTCCATGCCGTTTATTGGCCGGCGTTTCTGCTTTCGGCTGGCCTCCCAGTTCCCAAATCTCTTTTTATCCACGGATACTTTACAGTCAACGGACAAAAGATGTCCAAAACCTTAGGGAATGTAATCGATCCAGTTACCCTGATCGAAAAATATGGAGCAGATTCTCTCCGTTATTATCTCTTAGCCAAATTTAATCCGTTTACCGATGGAGATTTTTCGGAAGAAAAGTTTAAAGAAGTTTATAACGCAGATTTGGCAAACGGACTGGGAAATTTAGTGTCCCGTGTTGCAAAACTTTGTGAGAAAGGCAACTTTGACTTCGATGAATCGATTCATCGAATCGATAAAAAGATTGCAAAATCTATCGAAGAATTTAGATTCGACGAAGCTCTCAAAAAAATCTTCGAGAATTATGTCACAACTCTCGATCAAAAAATAAACAAAGAGGAACCATGGAAACTAGAAGGAAGGGACCTTGAAGATTTCCTGCAAAAAGCAGTAAAAAATATAAGAACTCTTACTTTTTGCCTTTTGCCTTTTCTTCCAGAAACTGCCAACAAAATTGAAAAACAGTTTGCAGGACCTAAAATAAAATCTGAAGCGCCACTTTTCCCCCGCCTACGCTAACGCTACGGCGAGGCAAGCCCGCTTATTATGCGCAATTTTATTAACAAACACGAAAAACTAGTCTTACGGATTTTGGAAATTCTTCCCGGACTTGTTTCGTGGAATCTTATTCTTTTCCCTTATTGGGGAATTTTTATAATCCCAAATATCGTTGCTTATTTTATCCTTCTTTTTAATATTTATTGGTTTTATCAATCACTTCTCCTCGCAATCACAGCGATTTTCTCCCACCTTCGAATACAGGCTACAATTCAATATAACTGGATGAATGATTTAAAAAGTTTTCCTGACTGGCAAAAAGTGCGTCATGTAGTAATAATTCCGACCTATAAGGAACCTGTTTATATTCTTGAGAGAATATTTAAGTCACTTAAGGCTCAAGACCTTCCTTCCAAACAAATTATTGTCGTTTTGGCGATGGAAGGAAAAGAGCCGACACAAGAAAGAGAGGCAAAAGTCAAAGAATTACAGTCTAAGTTCGAAGGTGTCTTTGCTAATTTTTTCGTAACAGTTCATGAATTAACTTTTGGAGAGGTAACTGGCAAAGCGTCTAATGAAAGATTTGCTGCAATTTGGATAAAGAAAAACTTTATCGACAAAAACAATTTAGACTTAAACTACTTCACCGTTACCAGTTCTGACGCAGACCATTCTTTTCACCCCAAACATTTTTCTTTGTTAACTTTTAAGTTTCTAGACAATCCATCAAGATACACTCACTTTTGGCAACCAGCCGTGCTTTTCTACAGCAATATCTGGAAAATTCCGGCAATAACCAGAGTTCTTAACTCCCTCATGTCTCTTTGGAATCTATCACAACTTCCCAGACGAGACAGACTTATCAACGGACAAAATTATTCTTTGTCATTTAAATTATTAGATGAAGCTGGTTACTGGGATCCGGATAAAATACCGGAAGATTGGGGAATATTCTTTAAGGCATTTTATAAAAAACACGGTCATATCGAAGTAGAACCGCTTTATCTTCCCCTTTATGCTGACGCAGCACAGTCCACATCTCTTTTCAAAACTTTAAAAAATCAGTATGAACAACTTAAACGTTGGGCCTGGGGAGTGTCGGATACTCCGTGGATTATAAAAAATTATTTGATGGTTGAGGATATTGCCTTTTGGAACAAAACAATGCGACTCTTAACCGTTTTGTGGGCACATTTCTTATGGCCGGTTAATTGGTTTATTATTACTCTTGGGCTTTCTGTGCCGGTTCTGCTCAATCCGGCATTCGGTAGAACCGCCTTGGGCTACACTGTCCCCAAGCTTTCTGCCTTTGTTCTTACTTTATCTCTTGGATTTCTACTAGTTACTCTCGTTATAGATCATGTTTATAAACCAAAAAGACCCAAAGAATTTCCCTTATGGCGCACACTTCTTGTTCCACTTGAGTTTGTTTTAATGCCAATTGCCGGTTTTTTCTTCTCGGCCCTTCCCGGAATTGACGCCCACACAAGGTTAATGTTGGGAAAATATATACAGTACAGGGTGACTGAAAAGGTATAAAATTGTGTTAAACTAACCTAAGATCTGCCATGAATAAACTTTGGACAAAGATTCACTCATTTCTTCACAAGTACGAACCTCCCGGGTGGGTTCTAACCGTCCTTTTTATAGTTTTAATCTTAAGGATTCCTTCATTTTTTGAACCATATTATTACGGCGATGAAATGGTTTATCTTACTTTGGGACAAGGAATACGCCAAGGTATACCTCTTTATTCAGGACTCTATGATAATAAGCCCCCACTTATTTATATACTAGCGGCAATTTCTGGAAATCTATTCTGGTTTAAGGCGATTCTTGCCTTTTGGGCTCTTGCAACCACTATTATCTTCTGGAAACTTTCAGAAGCACTATTCCCCAAAAGACAAAACTTACACAAAGTAGCAACACTGGTCTTTGCACTCTCAACTACGATACCACTTTTTGAAGGAAATATTGTGAATGCAGAACTTTTTATAATCGGCCCAACAATGCTGGCGTTTTTGCTTCTTTTAAGTAAAAACTTGTCCCCAAAAAATTTGATTATTTCCGGTTTTCTTTTTTCTATATCAGCCCTTTTTAAAATCCCCGCTATTTTTGATATTCCGGTCATAATCTTTTACTGGATTTTAACTTCAAACCTACAGAAAGAAAAACTAAAGGAAGTTTTTAAAAATAGTTTATATTTGGCCACAGGATTTGCCGTCCCGATTGCACTTACCTTTATCTGGTATCTTGCCAGAGGTGCTTTCAAGGAATATTTTGTCGCGGCATATTTGCAAAATATCGGCTACCTTTCAAGTTTCAGGCCAGGGGATATTCAAAAAACTTTTCTCGTTAGAAATGGTCCGCTTCTTGTAAGGGCGGTGGTCGTCGCAATTGGAATAGTCATTCTTTATTTAAAAAGAAACAAGATTTCAAAACACTTTGTTTTTATCTCCCTCTGGTTAATTTTCTCCCTCTTTGCGGCAACTTTATCAGAAAGACCTTATCCTCACTATTTAATCCAAGTTATACCGGCCGTTTCTCTTTTTTTCGCAAATAATTTAACAGCCAAAACTATATAACAAACCCAAACCCTAAATAACCAACCGGTATTTTTAATTTTTCCTGTTTATTTCAAATTTTAATATTATCCTTCCGTCCCTTATTATCTCCGTTTTATAAATTTCTCTCTTGGAAAGATTAACCAGGCGCAGTATTTTAATCAATTTGACGGTAATACCATACGAAATTATAAGATAGCCAAATTTTTACTGATGTCTTCTAAAAAGAATGAGAAGATCTTTGTTTGGGGCGATAGTCCGGTAATTTATGCACTAACAAGAAAGCTCCCTCCAGTAAAATACGTTGCCGCTTACCATATAGTCGACTACTCATCCACTAAAAGTTTAGCCATAGAACTTTCAACTAAAAATCCCACATTCATAGTTCTTCTTCCGGATGCACCTGCTTTCCCCGAAGTTTTTCAGGTTCTAAAGAATAATAGATATATCTTAATAGAAACGATAGATCGAGCACAAATTTGGAAACTTGCCCCCGGCTCGACAACGCAAAGGTAGCTTCTTCCGGTCATTTTGAGGTAAAATCGGAATATTCAATCAGAATGCTTGAACTTAACAAACAATTCATTTCAAAAATTCCTTATGTAAATACTGTCTATTCGGCAACATTAATTAATGTTTTCCTGGTTTTTGCCGTTCTCTTATTAAGGAAAAATAATTTACCACCGGAAGTTCCACTTTTTTACGGCCTGCCGCAAGGAGAGTCCCAAATTGTTCCTTCTTACCTACTTACCGTTCCTTCTCTTTTCTCGATTATGATTATCTTCGTTAATGTCTCAATTTCTTTTCTAATTACAAACGCTTTTTTGAAAAAATCAATTATTGTTTCTTCATTTGTTGTTACCATTCTTTCGGTTTTGACAACTTTAAAAATTATCTTTCTGGTCGGAAGTTTTTAGACTGCCTACCAATGATTGACTTTAACAAACTATCGCTAATTCCGGGTCTTCTTGCCGGCATTTTAACTTATGTTTTCACTCCTTTTGTAATCGCCTTCTCTAAAAAATTTGGGCTAATTGATGACCCAAGGGCCCAGAAACATCCAAAAGTAATCCATACACACCCAATTCCTCGTGGCGGAGGACTCGCAATCTTTTTGGGATTTTTCATCGCAACAATATTCTCTCTACCTTTAGATAAATATTTAATAGGAATAATCATCGGAGGAGTAATTATAGTTATCATGGGACTTTTAGACGACAAATATAACCTTAATCCCTACTTAAGGCTTCTTATTGGATTTATTGCGGCTTTGGCACCAATCGCTGCCGGAATTGGAATTGCCTTTATTTCAAATCCCTTGGGTGGAACTATCGATTTGTCCCGTCCCCAAATCCATTTTAATTTATTCGGTGAGGTAAAAAGTATATGGATAATATCCGATTTGTTTGCTCTTCTTTGGATCGTATTTATGATGAATATGATAAATATGGGAGCCAAAGGAGTAGACGGACAGTTAACCGGAGTTGTCGCAATTGCCGCGGCTATAATTGCCGCTCTTTCTTTAAAATTTTCGGCAGATATCACTCAATGGCCAACAATTATCCTGGCAAGTATTACGGCCGGAGCTTTCATTGGATTTCTGCCATGGCATATTTATCCGCAAAAAATCATGCCTTCATATGGTGGTGCGGCCTTGGCTGGATACTTACTGGCCGTCCTTTCAATTCTTTCTACGACGAAGGTCGGTACGCTGATGGTTGTCTTGGGCGTACCTTTGGTTGATACCGGCTACACCATCCTTAGACGAATACTATCCGGTAAATCTCCGGTGTGGGGAGATGCGGGGCACCTTCATCATCGACTTTTGGCGTTGGGTTGGAGTAAATCAAAAGTTGCAATCTTCTATTGGTCAATAACTGCTGTCTTGGGAATACTTGCCCTTAATTTGAATACTCATCTTAAGTTCTATACAATGGTGGGGATCACGATATTTATAGGAGGCTTAATTTTGTGGCTAACTTATCAACCGAAATCAAAAACTCCGTTCTAACCTCAATTATTAAAGTTGCAAGGCCACTCCATTGGGTAAAAAATCTTGCTCTTTTTGCACCTTTAATCGTAACCGGAAACTTATTCGAGAAACCTCTTTTCTACAATGTTATTTGGGCATTTATCGCCTTTTCTTTCGCAACTAGCGCAACCTACATAATAAACGACATAAGAGATGTTGAATCAGACAAACTTCACCCCATAAAAAGATTTCGGCCAATAGCCTCGGGTGAACTTACCATAACAACTGCTTCTGCTGTTGCATTCCTTTTTGCTATTTCCTCCCTATATCTTGCTGCGAGTCTAAGCCAACTATTTTTCTTTCTTGTTGCCGGATACCTGGCTCTTCAAATGGCGTATAGTTTTGGCCTTAAAAACTTTGCAATAATCGATATTCTTATTATTGCAACAGGTTTTATTATAAGGGTTTATTCGGGAGCGTTCGTAATTGACGCGCATCTCTCTGTCTGGTTTCTCCTTTGTGTAATTTCGGTTGCGCTTTTTCTGGCTTCCGGAAAAAGAAGGGCTGAATTGGGAGCTTTGGGTACAGCCTCAGGAACCAGAAAAAGTCTCGGACGCTATTCTAAAGCTTTACTTAATTCATATGTAACTATGTTCGGTAACGCCGCCTGGCTGAGCTGGGCTCTTTTTACCTTTTTTGAGTCACCCCGAGCAAACCTTCCCCTCTGGCTATTTTTGGCTGAAATCTCCCGTACAACAACTATAAATAAACTTCTTATGATCACAATTCCCGTTGTTATATTTATAATCATGCGCTATGAGAGCCTTATTTTTGAAGATAGAAGCGAAGCTCCCGAGAAACTGCTCCTAACCGACAAGGCTCTTATTGCTTCTGTCGCTTTGTTTGGTGGAATTATCCTTTGGATAATCTATGGAGGAGTATCGGCCCAAGGAATTTAGGTGCCGGAAGCTGAGGTCGTTATACTTTCTATCTTTTTCGAGTACTGATTAGAAACCCAACCCTGTTTGGCCTTTTCACCTGTCTGCCCTGCTTGCGCAGGCAAGGCTGGCAGGTATTCTATCTTAAACCATCCAGACTTTGAATCCTCTTCAATAAAGATAAATTTATCTCCCGGCTTTACTCTGGTAAGTTCTGCTCCTGCGGCTGAAGCCTCGTTTCTAACCCTCAAAAATCCCGTAGGCGTTGTCAGTATTTCAACCATAATTGTCTTTTTTTCTTCTTTGGGTTTCTCCTCGGCTGAGGAGGTGGCAGACTGAACCTCTCCACCGGGGGCAAGCTTTACGGTAGCCACAAGTTTATATCCGGCATAAGTCCTGATTCCCGAAATGATTCTTTGAACATACCCCGGGGCCTGCAAAATTATCTGATGTTCGCCTATGGAAATTGAGGAAGTTTTATAGGGAGCAAAACCCCGAACTTGACCATCTATGGAAATCTGAACGGCGTCGGGTATTGACACAACCGAAAGGCTCGCATCGCTTCCTCCGATTTTTTCAAAGGAGACTATTTCTCCAGCTGAGTTTTCTTCGGAATCCCCAAAGTCTCTTTTTATCATTGTTTTTATACCGGAGCTAAGAGTAGTCTTTGTTTCGAACGGAGAAAGCGGTCTGTCTGTTATAAGGGGAACTAGTTTAACCGTAACCTCGCCGGGCTTTCGGGTCGCATCATAGGGGGTCTTCCCAACCTGTTGGCCGTCGATAATTACTGTTGAAACCGGGTTGGTTTCAATAAATATTCCTGCGCTTTTGGGCTTAATATACCCAACAAGAAACAGTGTTAATCCAACCAGAAATCCTACCACCAGTAAAACAACAAGTGCCATTCTTAACTTTCTCATAGGTAGAATGGAAGTTTAGCAGAAACGAACCTAATTGACAAGAAATTAGTACTCTATGTTTATGATTACCAAGTCAGTAGTATTGCGTAGATATGCAATTAACGTAGGTTTGGTATAAAATATGCTCATTCGGCCGGATGGTCCTGCCCCGTATAGCAGGGTCTGGCTTTGCTAGACAAACGGATCTAGTTCTGCTAGACGAAATGTGCTTCTTATGATGTATTACGTTTATGTCCTGAGAAATTCTAGAAACAGAGATGTCTATGTTGGATATACCACCAACTTAAAGGAAAGATTTAGAACTCACAACTTAGGAAAGGTCAAATCCACTAAACCAGACAGACCATGGACCCTGGTTTACTACGAGGCCTACAAGTCTAAATTAGATTCAACTAAGAGGGAAAAACAGTTAAAAATGCATGCAGCCAAAAACGAACTTCTTGCTAGATTGAAGAACAGCCTAAAGAGGTGGTAAAATAGACCAGATTCGACCCGTTGGCAGAGTGGTCATGCAGCGGTCTGCAAAACCGCGTACGAGAGTTCGATTCTCTCACGGGTCTCAAGGTGTCTGTCTCGCAGAGCGAGATCCTGCTCTGCAGGACAAAACTCTTATGCGAGGGTTCAATTCCCTCTCCGGCCTCCCATCCCCGAGTTGGCGGGGCGGCGCGGCGCCCAAGGTTCGAGCCGAAGATTTTTTGGGCCAACACCTTTTTACATTTAAGTCTTCATCCCTGATATCTCCTGTATCGTAATACCGTTTTACGGATTTCTGATGATACAAGTAGTATTGCCGAAAGAGCGATGACGAGTACCAGTTGAATAAGCGAAACCTGAGTAATCTTAAAGATGCCGGACAGAAGCGGGATATAAATAAGAAGTGGTTGCAGGATAAGCGGGCCGAAAAATGCCAGGAGAAAAATCTTATCGGCAAAGATGTTTTTCTTCAAAATAGAGCTATCTCGTGTCCAAACATCGAGCAAAATAAAATGTTGTACGAGGATGATGGTGGTAAATGCCAAAGCTCGAGCCAGTTCCAGATTACCGCTTTTTTGTCCAACCCAAAAGGCAATCAGTGTTGTTACAGCAGTCAAGGCGCTAACCTCCAAAAACCAAACAACATCTAATGTATCAAAAATGCTTTTGGTAGCTCGCGATTTTCTTTTCATAATGCCGTCATGTTTTGGAGTTACTGCTAACGCAATTGCCGGCAGTCCATCAGTAACGAGATTGATATACAAAAGCTGTAGGGGTGTCAAAATAAGTGGCCACCCCAGAAGCATACCAACAACCACTGCTACTACTTCTCCCACATTGCACCCAACCAGATATTTTACGGCGGATTTAATATTGTCAAAAATCGTTCTACCCTCCTCAACCGCCCTAACCAGAGTCGCGTAGTTATCATCGGTAATGACCATATCGGCGGCTTCCTTGGCTACATCGGTGCCGGTGATACCCATAGCTACCCCAACATTTGACTGTTTTAGGGCTAATGCGTCATTCACTCCGTCGCCTGTCACCGCTACGATATGGCCCATCTTTTGCAGAAGCTGCACGATGCGTAGCTTCTGGTCAGGAGTAGTCCGGGCAAAGATACGAATTTTATTAAGACGTCTCAGCGCTTCTTCGTCAGAAAGCTGAGCAAACTGCTTTCCGGTAATAATCTCCTCATTTTTTTTGATCAGTCCGATTTTGGAACCAATGGCATTGGCAGTTAATTCATTATCGCCGGTAATCATGATTGTTCTGATTCCAGCAGCTTCGGCCATGGCTATGGCATCTTCCACTTCTTCCCTGGGCGGATCGACAATACCGACAAATCCGATAAAAATCAGGTCTTTTTCCGCTTCCTGGCGGGTTTTGGGTGTGTGCTCGACTTTCTTGTATGCCAGAGCAATGACCCGCAAACCCTCTTTGGCGTATTCACGAAATTCGGTTTCAATGTTCTCTCTAGTCTTTTTGTCCAAATTACTTCTTTCCAAAACGGATTCAGGAGCGCCTTTGGTATAAACAAATTTTTGGTTATTACTTTCCCACACAACGGTCATCATCTTCAGTGTAGGGTCAAACGCAAACTCCTCGACGAGAGTGCCATTTTGTTTCACTTGCGTAATTATCAAACCCTTGTCCGAGGCCAAAAGAAGCAATGCTCCTTCGGTAGTATCTCCTAAAATATCGTGCGTGCCATGATCGTGTTTCAATACCAAACTGGCGTTATTACAAATAACTCCGGCGGTCAGAAGCCTGCCAAATGTTTTATAAGATAATTGCAAAACACTGTCGTGAGTGTTATAGCTTTTTCCGTCAAGCCAAACCTTTGTCACCCGCATCTCGTTTCGTGTGAGTGTCCCGGTCTTGTCTGTGGCAATAACGGTCGCACTTCCCAGGGCTTCAATTGATGAAAGCTTGCGCAGGATCGCTTTTTCTCTCGCCATCCGCTGCATCCCAACGGCTAGGGTAATGGTAATGACTGCCGGCAATCCCTCCGGAACCGCCGCTACGGCCAAGCTTATGCTAGTAAGCATCATCTCAATCAAAGGATGTTTGGAGAAAAAACCGATAATAAATACCGTGCCGCTGGCGACAATTGCCAAGATTCCCAACTGTTTGCCTAAAACATCCAGTTTCTTTTGAAGGGGTGTTTCCCCCTCCTTGATCTGGGAAAGTGAAGCCGCAATCTGACCAAAACGTGTCTGCATCCCAGTGGTGCTGACTTCGACTTTGGCTCTGCCCTTGACGACAATCGTTCCCAAATAAATCGTTCCTTTTTCCTCATCATGCACATTTTTCTCAACCGGCATTGACTCGCCGGTGAGAGAGGCTTCGTTTACTTCCAAATGCAAGCTTTCCAGAAGAGTGCCGTCAGCCGGGATTTTATCGCCCTCTTCAAGTATAATTACATCGCCGGGAACCAGAAGCTTGCTATCCATTTTTTGTTCCACCCCGTCTCTTATTACCCGCACAGAGGTAACAGTCATTTTTTTCAGAGCCGCGATAGTCTTTTCGGCTTTATATTCTTGGATAAAACCCAATATTCCGTTGAGGATAACAATGAGAAGAATGAAAATCCCATCCAACAGATCTCCTAAAAACAACGAGGCGACAGATGCAATAATCAACAGAACCACTAACACGCTCGTAAATTGGAAGAGGAGAATTTGAAAAGGCGTTTGTCTGGGTTTTCCGACAATTTCATTGTACCCAAATTGGGCCAGCAGTTTCTCCGCTTGTTTGCTTGATAGACCGATTGCATGCCTCATATAACTAGTATATAGTCTAATCCTGTATGACGAAAATATTTTCCTGGGCATTCTTAGGCATAGTAGTCACTGGTGTCGTCTTCTTTTCTAGTATTATTTCCCTCGTTACCGACTGGTGGTGGTTTTCTGAAGTCGGGTTTACGGAAGTCTTTACGAAATCTCTCGTTGCAAAAGCGTCCTTAGGTCTAACAGTCGGAGTATTTGCGGCAGTATTTCTCCTTAGTAACTTTCTCATCGCCGTGCGTTCGAAAATACCTTGGATGTTAGCCATCCCTGAAGCTCTGATCGGCCAACCTCTGAGCCTGAATGATCGTATAGTTAAAAGGCTTGGAGTTGTTGCTTGTTTCATTGTAGCTTTTTTTATCGGCCTTATCGCTGCTGCCAGTTGGCAGGATGTCTTGAAATTTCTTGCGGCAACTCCATTTGGACAAACCGACCCGTTATTTGGCCGCGATATAGCGTTTTACGTGTTTTCCCTTCCTGTCTATTCTCTGGGCTTAGGCCTTATACGAATCCTTATTTTATTGTCGCTTATTCTAAGCGGAGCTATCTATATTCTTCGCGGCAGCCTTGATCTTTCTACTCTTTTAGGGAAATTCAACCTTAACACTTTATCGGAAAAACTCGGCGGTCCACCTATCAAGTTAGTTAAACATTCTCCCACCGACCAAAAGGCGAGACTCCACATAGGAATTCTTCTTTCCCTTTTCCTTGTAACTGTTGCAGTCGGCACTTATTTTTCGCTCTATAATCTCCTCACAGCCCAAAGCGGGCCGGTATTCGGCGCTGCGTTTACAGATGCCAATATTATAGTGCCGCTTCTGCGTGTTTCTGTTTTCGCCTACGGTCTGGCTGCAGCACTAGCATTATATTTCGGGATAAGCGGTAAGGCGTCTCCGCTTCTAGGAGCAATAACTCTCACGATCATGGTGGGATTGGTTTCCGGCATTATCCCGAGTGTCTTTCAAAAATTAGTCGTTGCTCCCAATGAACTGGTGAAAGAAACACCGTTTATCAAACATAATATTGAAGCTACCCGCAAGGCGTATAGATTGGACAAGATCGAAGAAAGGGAAATCGCCGCGGATAAGCCCATTACCGCATCCGACATTGCAGCAAATAACTTAACCATTAAAAATATCAGGCTTTGGGACAGGTCACCGCTTCTCTCCACCTTTTCCCAAATTCAGGAGATCAGAACTTACTACGAGTTTGCAAATGTGGACAACGACCGCTACGTCATAGACGGAGAAGTACGGCAAATCATGCTTTCGCCAAGAGAGTTGGCTTCCGACAGCCTACCGAACAAGGCATGGATCAATGAGCGCCTCACATTCACCCACGGGTATGGCGTTGCGGGTGGCCCGGTCAATCAAGTTACCCCGGAAGGTTTGCCGGTCCTTTTTGTCAAAGACTTGCCGCCCAAATCAGAGGTTAAAGAACTGGAAGTCAACAAGCCGGAAATTTATTTTGGCGAGCTCGTAAACGATTATGTGATTACTCAAACAAAATCAAAAGAGTTCGATTATCCCAAAGGCGAAGAAAATGTGTACACCGCATATGAGGGACGCGGTGGCGTGGAACTTAATTCCCCGTGGCGCAGGCTCTTCTACCCAATTCGCTTCGCCTCGCTCAAAATGCTTTTATCAAGTGATATAACTTCCGAAAGCCGCATTCTCTATAACCGGAATGTAAAAGAGAGAGTTACCAAAATTGCACCGTTTTTAACATACGACCGCGACCCGTATTTAGTTATTGCCGAAGGAAAGCTCTATTGGATCATTGATGCGTATACTTCAACCGACAGATACCCTTATTCCCAACCATTACCGCTAAACGGTAGCAAAGTTAATTACATCAGAAGCTCGGTCAAGGCAGTAGTAAGTGCGTACGACGGAACGGTGAACTTTTATCAAGCTGATCCGGACGATCCGATTATCAAAACCTACTCAAAAATATTCCCGAAAACCTTCCGTCCGCTTTCCGACATGCCCAAGAGTCTCATGCCTCACCTGCGCTATCCTGAGGACATCTTTTCTCTGCAAACTGCCGTCTATGCCACATACCATATGGACGATCCGCAAATCTTTTATAACAAAGAGGATCTCTGGGAAATACCCGCCATTGCTCAAGAGGGAGAACAACAAGTTGACGACCGGGTTCCCGCAATGACGCCCCGCCACATGATCATGAAGCTTCCGGGAGAAAAAACCGAGGAATATATTCTGATGCTGCCGTTTACCCCACGGGCCAAAGATAATCTTTCCGCCTGGATGGTTGCCAGAAATGACGGGGAGCAATATGGCAAACTGGTTGTCTACCGCTTCCCCAAGGATAAATTGGTGTTTGGGCCTAAACAAGTCATTGGCCGGATAAACCAGGACGCAGAAGTCAGTCAGCAGATTTCCTTATGGGATCAGCGTGGTTCCCAAGTCATTCAAGGATCCCTTCTGGCTATACCAATTGAAGAATCCCTCCTTTATGTCCGACCGCTGTACCTCAAAGCTGATAC
>CAYISM010000012.1:0-18036 GCA_964366085.1 uncultured Gammaproteobacteria bacterium
GAATCCTCGACTAAAAATCTCTGAAAATCCAGATAAATTTTCTTTCTGACTTCTAAATCCAGCTCCACCCTCCCGTCTTCCAAGAGCTTATCTATTCGAGGATTTTTATAACGCGAGATATTGGTGTCGGCTTGTGTAGAATGCCAGAGAGAATATTGATCGGGATCGCCCGGAATGTCATAGATTGCCAAAAACGCTTGATACTCTGATGGTATTCCCGAATAAACCTGAACAATTACTTTTATACCAAGAGCTTCCCAATCCTTGGCTATACTTTCTGCAACAGATAGTAAGACGGGTGAGGTAACCAATTTAATCTTTAAATCTTGTTTTGACTCCTTAGGCAAATCCTCAATTAATTTTTTTGCTTTAGCAGGGTCATAATCATAAGGTTTAACTTGCGGATTATATGACCAAGAGTTTGGTGAAATGGAACTTAAAGCCTTTTCCGAATTGAATTTAGATTTGTCCACCGCATAACTTAGAGCTTGTCTCAAGTTCTTTTCAGACAGAAATTTATCTTGAGTGTTGAAAAATATAGTTACAACTCTGCCTTTACTGATTTCTTTTTTAACTTCCGCGACTTTCCATGTTTCAAAAGGCTGAAGATTAAAAAGGTCCTGAATGGCATTCACCTCTCCCAGCTTAAAAGCTATTTTTGTTCTTTCTTCCGTTGGATAAAACCTAATAATTTTTTTATTCCCTTCTTTTTCTGTTAAAACAATACTTTGGACAAAACTCCCGGCTAAAGAAATTTTACTGACCCTCCATTTACCGGTTCCCAAAAGTCCTTTTTTAAAAGTCGGTCTTGAAACAATATAGGGAAATGGCGAAAAAGGATTTTGAAGTTTAAATATAAGCGTACTATCGTTTGGTCGTTCAATATTAACATCCGAAAATTCATACACAATGGATTTACTGGTTACTTTTTTTCCGTCTTGCCAAAAAAGTCCATCTTTAAGGTGAAAAATCCACGTTTTACCCTTATCGGGGGATTCCCAACTACGGGCCAGAGCAGGTTCAACATTACCTGCCTCGTCAACTTTGGTTAAACCGTCTCCAATAAGACCCAAAATTGAGGTTGGTAGATTGTCCGTATGGAAATTTCCTGTTACTCCGATTTTTTCAAGCTTTCCCGAAAACAAAAGCGGTGCAACAAATCTAATTAAAAAAAATGATGCTACGCCTATAATAAGACCCACCAAAAGTATCAGCTTAAATCTCAAAAAGAATTCCTGTACTAAACGAAACAAATAACGAAGATTAAACATTAATTTTTAACTAGATTACTAGCTGTAAAATAGAAAGAATTACGAAAGCCCCAGCCAGGACGAATGTTGATCTGAAAACCAACTTCTCAAGTCCTCTTCTTGTGAAAGATCCACCCCCCCCGAATGACCTTCCAAAACCGGTTCCTCTTGCTTGGATCAGAATGGCCGCGGTTAGAAGCCCTGAAACTATAATTTGTAAGACCAAAAGTACGCTTTTCATTCCGTCAATTCATATTATACCCAAAATACTTTGATTTGTAACTATAAATAACATTTTGGGGGATCAAAATCACTTAACGAGAATTGCAAATTCGAGTAAGTGGAGTTTATACCGCAAAACATTGAGCTTCACTTAATTAACCAGTGGATAATAGAAGTTACAAACGAGATAGCAAAAGAAAATGCTATAAAGGCAATGAGACCCTCAAAGTGAACTGCCGGAATGTCCATCCATTTTGTAGAAAGACCGGCAAAGGAGAAGAATTTAACGAAGAATCCGGGAACAACTAAAGTTACCAAGTAAAGTGCAATTGCGCTTGAAGCCCATCTAAAAAGCCCGAAGGTGAGAAGATTTATTGGTAGCAGTAAAAGATTAATGATCGGTTTAACCAAAAGCGAAGAAATGTAAAGCCCTCCTGCGGCAAAAACCAAACTTATAGTGCCCCTTTCAAATACCAAGCCGGAAAAAAAAGAAGATAGAAGATATAAAACAATAACGTCAATTAAAAATCCTCTTAAAATTGTCTTCATGGCAGCAACTTAAGTATTAAACTATGACATGCATAAGTCAAGAAAATAATGATTTTTTTAGAAGGTTGTGGTGATATCTTCGTGCGAATCTATGAGCTTCATTTCTGATCCTTTGCAGTAAATTTTTGGCGGGGCTTTTCGGAACTTTAAATTCTCTGAAACCAACGCCGTCGTTTTTCGGAAAAACTAAGGTTTCAAATTCTTTGGCAAGACCAACTACCGGAATTTTGTGCTCTCTAAATAACCCGTTGAAGGCTGCCGTTTGACCTTTTCCTCCATCAACAATAATTAAGTCGGGAATTCCCCAATCTTTTAAGTGTTTTATTCTTCTTTTGGCGACCTCGGAAAGGGACGCAATATCGTCCGATCGCTTTATTTGGTGAATTCTAAAATGTCTATACAAAGCTTTCTCGGGATCCCCATTTATAAAAGTAACCATAGAGGCAGTAGGAAAAGAACCAGCCAAGTGAGCTACATCAAAACATTCGACTCTTTCTAAACGAGAAGGTGCTTCAATAAATTTATCAAGAATTTGCTTCAAGGACTTTAGTTCCTCCTCTCTTATATCCTCGATTAAATTCGGATTTTTTAAATAGTCGCTAAGCGGAGTTATTGTTTGTGTAACATAGGAAAGTTTCTCTATCTGATCTCTCAGAACGGCTGCTTCTTCAAATTTTTTCTCAGACGAAAGTTTGGTCATATTTCTATGAAGACTTTCAGACACTTTGTCAAAATTTGCAAACAGAATTTGTTTAATAAATTTAATGTTTAAATGATATTTTCTTTTTAATGCTGCCTTTATTTTAACTTTTTTGATATTTTCAATTAGATTGGGACAAGGATTGCAAAGTCCAATCTCATTATAAAGACAAGGTCTTTTTCCCAACTTATGGTCAGAATAGGGGAAGATTCTTCTTAACATCCTTAGAACCTCCCGAACTTTGTTCGAAGACGGAAATGGACCAAAAAAAGCCGAGGAATCTTCATTTTCGATTTTCCTAGCCGTTATGACTCTTGGATATTGCTCTTGGGTGATCTTTATATAAAGAGGGTGCTTATCATCTTTTGCAACGCTATTGTATTTTGGCTGAAGACTTCTTATTAAAAATGCCTCAAGTAAAAGTGACTCTAAGTCTGAATTCACAAGAACAAAAGAAAGACTCCGGGCATCAATTAGCATTTTCGCAGTTTTAGGAAGGGGTGAGTTTACAAAGTAGGATTTAACTCTATTTTTTAGATTTATGGCTTTGCCGACGTAGATAATTTTGTCATCAGCATTTCTGAATAAATACACTCCCGAATTTTCCGGAAGATCATTCGTCTTTATTCCCGTAAGATTGATTTTTAAAAGGCTTTGTATACTTTTTAACATATTTAACAATTAGATTTACGATTATTTTACCAATAGTATCTCTTTTTATCCTAATGAAGATAAAGATAGCGATAAAAAGTAAAATCAGCAAAAATCCAAGAGTTTGATATAACACTTCCTGATTTCTTAATCCGGAGACTGACAACTTTCTCTCACCCGCAACAAAAACTATTTCCTTCGGACTTGAAACGGCAAATAGAGAAGCAGGTATTGTTGTCCGGATTTCATAACTATCAAAAGGAGGAAGAATGGAAATTTGATTCTTATATTTGTCAACTCCGTCAAACAAGGTTGTAATATTAAGATCATAAAGGGCCGTTGGGCCCGGGTTTTGTACACTGACCTCTAGTTTTTCTCCGAATAAGAGAGAGAACTTTTTGGAAACTAGCGTCATTTCAGGACTTGATAGACGAGTCTCTGGAAGCTTTCCGAAAGAGACGTACACATCTTTTTGAGGATTCGGCCCCAGCTTGTAGGATCCGGGTGGATAAGGCTTAATTGGATCTTTGCCGTGAATTACAAAGGTAAAGTGTCTCAAATCGAGCTTATTAAAAAAATCTACTCCTCCTGTAGTTGAACCCCAAGTCGGGTCGATCGGTATCCAGACACCCTTTTGACCATCCCAATACTCGGGCCAAGCATGTAAAACATCCGCGACCAAAGAAAGAGGCTGAAGTTTAGGATTTTCAGTATAGGCGAAACCGTTGATTTCCCTCGCGGGAATTCCAGCCGCCCGAGCAATAGCTATAAAAAGATCGGTAAATTCCATACATATTGCATCCTTGGGATTTGCCAAAATAGCCTTTGCACCCAGTCTGGGTGTATTCGGTTTTACTCGGTCATAATTGTAGGAAAGCTTTGTTACAACATAATCATAAATCGCCCCAGGAGTTTTTAGTTTTTCAGCTAAAGCTTTAATTTCTGAGTCGTCTACTTGCCAATATTCGGACGGTTTTTTGTTTTCTGTAAGCACCTCTTCAGGTGGCTTGATAAACGGCCTGGGTTTTGCAAAAATTTGTACGCTTCCTTTAACCTCTACGTCTATTCTTTCTCTGGGTGTCAACTTATAAGTCGCTACCCAATTTCCGTCGGAATCACTTTCTACATTGGTGGGTTTAGGGGAGACTTGATCAAAATAAACCTTTTGAAAGGCCGTATCGGGGGGGATAGCGATTTGGGTAGTTGCACTTCTATTTAAAGGGTTTTCCAAATGGTAGTTAAGGGAAAATGAGAAAACCTGGAATCCTCCAAAACCCGCAGTAATTCCGTTTTTTGCAACTCCTTCTTTTGCAAATTGGTATTCTGTATAGCTTAAATTTTCTTGTGTGTCTTTTGGCTGTGGAGAAATGTAAGCTTCTTTCCCAAAAGATGATGGAACTATTAAAGAAACAGAGTACGACCTAAATGAGCTATCGTCGGATAACTTTGGGATAGTAATTTCCCAAACTTCGCCTGTTTTCACGGCAAATGTTGACTCGTCAAATACAAATCTAAAAGTCCTTGATTTGCCCTTTCCCACTAAAGCGTCGGAAAAATTAGCAGTAAGTTGAACTAAACCACCGTCCTTTTTTTCGATAAGTTCAAGTTCCTTAATCCCTTCAAAAGCCTTGGGGTTAGCCGGCTCGATGTTACTTAGGGAGAGCGCGTAACTCGTTGCATACAAAGTTGAGTAAAGATTTTCAAGCGTAACCGTATGGGTAACTGAAGTTTTTCCATTATCGGCAATTTTATATTCAACATGTGCATCAACAGCGAATTCGCCTTCTGCTTTTACGCTAGTAGCTAGTAGCATGTAGCATGTAGCAAGCAAGAAAGCACTAATTAAAAGAGATAGAAACTTCCTGAACATTCTTAAGTATTGTAGATTTAAATAGGTTAATACCGCAACACCCGACTTGACAAAACCTATAGTCTATGCAAGTTTTTTAATTCTTTTCTCGTTAAGTGATTTTGATCTCCCAAAATGCTATTTATAGTTGCAAATCAAAGTATTTTGGGTATAAGAAAAACTCCTGTGTAGGAATTTTTGTTCTTAACAATATCATTTACCGTTCCTTCTGCGATTACTTCCCCACCCTTCTCTCCCCCTTCGGGGCCTAAATCGATTATCCAATCGGCATTTCTTATTACATCTAAATTATGCTCAATCATAAGTACCGTATTTCCTCGTGTCACCAAAAGCCTCAAAACTCTAAGAAGTTTCTCTACGTCTGCAAAATGTAATCCTGTTGTCGGTTCATCTAGGATGTAGACAGTTTTTCCGGTTGAAGCTTTAGCAAGCTGTGTCGAAAGTTTTACTCTTTGAGCCTCGCCGCCTGAAAGAGTTGTTGCGGGCTGGCCTAAAGCAATATAGCCAAGCCCTACCGCTTCCAATGTATCTAATATTTTTAAAATTTTAGGATGGGCGTGGAAAAATTCCCTTGCCTCGGAAACCGTTAAATTAAGTACTTCTGAAATATTTTTACCTTTGTAAACTATTTCAAGAATTTGAGAATTGTATCTGGTTCCTTTGCAGACTTCACAAGTTATCCAAATATCACTCATAAATTGCATCTCAATTTTTATTTGGCCCTGTCCTTCACAAGCCTCACAACGACCACCTTTTAGATTGAAAGAAAACTTATCCTTTTTATATCCTGCTGCTTTGGCCTCTCTTGTTAATGCAAAAACCTCTCTAACCGGATCAAAAGCTTTTGTATATGTTGCAGGATTACTTCTCGGAGTTCTTCCTATAGGAGATTGGTCAATAAGAATTACTTTGTCTATATTTTCCGATCCTTCCATTTTTTTATATAAGCCAACATACCCTCTAAAATTTGGATTAAGTTCTCGGATTAGGGCAGGGTATAAAGTCTCAACTAAAAGAGTGCTTTTCCCACTTCCTGAGACCCCAGTTATCACAATCATTTTGCCTAATGGAAATTCAACATCGATATTTTTGAGATTATATTGGCCACAGCCAAAGATTTCTAATTTTGAATTTCGAGATTTATTAGAAATTGCGACCGAAATTTTCTTTTTACCACTAAGATATTTGCCTGTAAGAGATTTGGAATTTGTAATAATTTGTTTTGGTGAACCGGTCGCTATAATTTCTCCCCCGTGCTTTCCTGCCCCAGGACCAAAATCAACTACAAAATCAGATTGATTGATCATTTCGCGATCGTGCTCAACAACAATTACGGTATTCCCAATATCGCGCAGCTTTTTCAACGTGTCGATAAGTTTGTGATTATCTTTTGGGTGTAAACCAATCGTCGGTTCATCAAGAACATACAAAACTCCGGTTAGTCCCGAACCAATTTGCGAAGCAAGGCGAATTCTTTGAGCCTCTCCTCCTGAGAGGGAACCCGCTGGCCTACTTAAAGTTAAATACTCAAGCCCGACCGAGATCAGGAAATTAAGTCTCGCTTCTATTTCTTTTAAAATCAGTTTTCCTATCTGTTTTTCTCGTTCATTCACTACATCACTACGTATTAGTGTAGTGATCCAATTATGAGCTTTTGTAACCGAGAATCCTGTTACTTCAGCTATGGAGAAATCTTCGATTGTTATAGCCAGAGCCTCTTTTTTAAGTCTGGCCCCATTACATGTTGGACAGATTTTTTCTCTCATATATTTTTCTATTTCCCATCTGACAAAATCTGATTCAGTTTCTGAGTATCTTTTCTCAAGCTCGGCCGTAAACCCGACAAAAGGCTCATGAATTAAGGTCATTTTCCCAAAACGATTTGTCCCTTTGACCTTGTAAATCTCATCACCCGTCCCGTTTGTCAAAATTTCCTTTTGTTCATTTGTTAGATCTTTAATCGGAACATCGATTTTGATTCCATTTTCTCTACAAACAGTTTCAATAAGTCTTGAAAACCAGGTTTCATGTTCAAACATTGTGGAAAAGGGTAATACTGCTCCTTCTCTTATCGAAATTTCCTCCGAAAAAATTAAAATAGGATCAGCTTTTAGAATCTTCCCAAGTCCTGAACAAGTTACGCATGCCCCATAAGGAGAATTAAATGAAAATGTTCTGGGTTCAATCTCGGCGATTTGGATATTGTCGAGAGGACAGGCAAATCTTTCAGAGAAAAGGTGGTCGGTAAATTTCCTTGGATATTCAGGCATCTCAAAAGACTTGTCTAAAATTTGGGCCAGGACTATATTTCCTTCGGAAAGCTTTAGTGCTTGCCCAATTGAATCTGACAATCTTGATTTCAAATTCCCGGCAAAGATTTTGTTCTTTAGATCTTTTAGGCTCAGACTCAATTTGTCTACAATAGCTTCAATTGTGTGTTTATTGGTCTTTATTAAAACGAAATCCTCACTTAAATCTTTTACAAATCCGTCGACTCTTACTTGTCTAAATCCTTTTGCCTTAAGATTTTCAAAAAGCTGACTGAATTCTCCTTTTTTCCCAACAACCATCGGGGAAAGTACCATAAATCTTGCGTTTCTTTCACTTTTCGCAGTTTGATCAATTAAATCGTTAGCTGCGTCAATAATTTGATCCAGGCTCTGGTGGGAAATTTCCCTGCTGCAGATTGGACAATGGGGATGTCCGACTCTTGCAAATAAAAGTCTCAAATAATCATAAATTTCCGTTACCGTTCCAACGGTAGAACGGGGGTTGTGAGAGGTTGTCTTTTGCTCAATTGAAATGGCCGGAGAAAGTCCTTCAATTAAGTCCACATCCGGCTTTTCCATTATTCCCAAAAATTGTCTTGCGTAAGTAGACAGACTTTCAACATAGCGCCTTTGTCCTTCCGCATAAATCGTGTCAAAAGCCAAGGAACTTTTGCCACTCCCGGACACACCCGTAAAAACAACCAATTTATTTTTGGGGATATCAAGGTCAACGTTTTTCAGGTTGTGCTGCCTTGCCCCGCGAATTTTAATTACGTTTTCCATAACTAAGGGTCCGACCCGTCACAAGGTCCGACCCTTCATCGGGTCGGACCTTAAACATCTTAAACATACACGTAAACGTTTAATTTCACGCAAACTTCCCATCGGCTTACCGACGGTAAGAACATTATATCAAAACTTGACAAGCACATAGTGAAAGATTATATTACTCGTTATGACAGGAACTGCAGAAAGAGTAGAGCTTTCTCCACGAAGAAGAATTGCAGAGATTCTAAAGCTCGGCGAAAAACGGGATGTATGGATAAAGAAAATTGAGCCGCTTTCTAAAAAAGAATTTCCTGACGGCATAGAGGTTAATCAGTTTTTAATCATGTTCACCCCAAGATCGCTCCGTTCTCAATTTGAAGAGAAACTTGATAATGCGTGGCTAAGAGAGGATCAAAAGCACGAAGTTTTCCAGGCTTTATGCGACCTTTCCGAACCATGTGTCTATGGAATTAGACTTGTAGAAAATGGTAAATATCTAACATTGGGACAGATAAGAAAACTTACGGAAAGCGACCTTATGAAACTGGATGGTCTTTCTGATCCAATATCTTCACGTCGTAAAATAATTTGTCGCCTATTTGGTCTAAAAAATATCGCTTTCTAGCTAGAAACTTCATCCGTTACCATTCAACTTTCATATTCTCGGATTTTATCACGAATTTCTGCCGCCAACTCAAAGTTTAAATCCTGTGCCGCAAGAATCATTTCCTTCTTCAAATTCTTTAAAAGTTTTCTTTTATCCATCGGAGTAAGACTTTCCATGTCAATATCCGGTAATTTTTGATAAGTTGATTCTTTGCCTCCAATCATCCAAGGAACTTCAAGTTCAACTTCTCTCTCTATTAGTTTTTCCCGGATTGGTTTCTCAATTGACGTTGGAGTAATTCCATACTTTTTGTTCATCTTAATTTGATATTCTCGACGTCTTTTGACTTCGGTCAAGGCTCGTCGCATCGAACCGGTGATTGTGTCGGCATACATGATTACTCGTCCCTCAACGTGTCTGGCAGCCCTACCCATCGTTTGAATCAAAGTCACGTCGCTTCTTAAAAAGCCTTCTTTGTCGGCATCCAAAATCGCAACTAATGAAACTTCCGGCAAATCAAGGCCCTCTCGAAGGAGATTGATTCCAACCAAAACATCATAAGCCCCACGCCTTAAATCATCCAAAATATCCCCTCTGTCTAAGGTTTTAACATCCGAATGTAAATAATGAACTTTAAGTCCTTGTTCGGTTAAGTAGGAAGATAAATCTTCCGCCGTTTTCTTGGTTAAAGTGGTAACCAAAGTCCTTTGTCTTTTGAGAACTTGCTTTTTTATTTCCTCTATACAATCTGCCACTTGATGTACTATTGGTTTAATTTGAACCTCAGGATCGGGAATACCGGTCGGCCTTAAAAGTTGTTCTACTATCCCTGAATGTCTATCCGCAAGGGATATTTCCCACTCGGAGGGGGTTGCGCTAGTTGCGATAAAATTAGGAATTCTTCTCATAAACTCGTCAAACTTAAGAGGCCTATTGTCAATTGCAGCCGGAAGTCTAAATCCGTAATCAATCAAGGTCTGCTTTCTCGATTTATCTCCCGCATACATTCCTCGAATTTGAGGAAAGGTCATGTGGCTTTCATCGACAATAACAAGCCAATCATCTCCATATGGCTCTTTAAAGTAGTCTAGAAGTGAATAAGGCGCATCTCCTGGATTTCTACCGTCAAAGTATCTCGAATAATTTTCAATTCCTTTTACATATCCGACCTCCTGAATCATTTCCAGGTCATAGGTTACTCTTTGAGTCAGCCTATGAGCTTCCAGTTCTTTTCCTTGTTTTTTTAGCTCTTTAGCGCGTTTTTCCATATCGGATCGTATTGCGTCAAATACTTCATTTTTTCCGGCCGGATCAGTTATAAAATGTTTTGCAGGATAAAGAATAAAATTTTTAAGCCACGCGTTAGTTATTTCACCAGTCATCGTATTTATCTGACTTACTGACTTTATTGATTTATTGTCTAACTCTATTCTGACTCCCTCGTCTTGATACGCAGGATAAATATCAATTGTGTCACCCCGGATCCGAAAAGTCCCTCTATGAAAACCAAAATCCGCTCTTTCGTATTGAAGGTCAATTAATCTATTAATTATTTGTTCCCTTAAAATCTTCATTCCTTGGGCGAATTCGAAGACAAAATGCCCGTATTCACGGGGAGAGCCGATGTTATAAATACAAGAAACCGAAGCTACCACAATTGTGTCTTTTCGAGTTAAAAGATTAGTCGTTGCGGCAAGCCTAAGCTTATCAATCAGTTCGTTTATATCAGAATCTTTCTCGATATAAGTGTCTGTTGAGGGAATATAAGCCTCGGGTTGATAATAATCGTAATAAGAAACAAAATAAGACACCGCATTTTCGGGAAAAAAATCTCTTAGTTCCTGATAAAGTTGCGCAGCCAGGGTTTTGTTGTGAGAAATTATCAAGGTAGGCCTTTGGAGTTTTTCAATCACATTAGCCATCGTAAAAGTTTTTCCTGATCCTGTAACTCCTAAAAGAACTTGATGATTCACACCATTTTCTACACCATTAACCAATTTCTTTATTGCGTTTTCCTGATCAGGAATTGTTTTAAAACCAGATTTAAGTTTAAATTTCATTTTTCCGTTCAACAACGCATTTTTCGAAAATGCTCGTCGGGTTTAGAACAATCTTATCAAATATTTCACACTCCTTACTTTTTACATAGTATTATATATTAAGTTCTACTTGACACATTCGGGTATTGTTTGTAATTTGTTAGTACTATATATGGCATTAATAGTTTATAGAAGACAAGCTCAAATAATAGGTTTCATTAGGCAATATATCCAAACAAACGGATCTGCGCCTACATTAAAACTGATCGCAGAAGCTCTAGGTGTTTCTTCTCTTGCAACAGTCCACGAACATTTAAGAACTCTCGAGGAAAAAGGTCTCATAAAGAGAAAGGCAGGGAAAAGACGAGCTATCGAACTAACCAACGAAGTAGAAAAAATTCATTCTTCCGAAAACGTCCAAGTTCCAATCTTGGGCTTTATTGCGGCGGGGCAGCCAATCGAAGCTTACACAGATCCCAGTGCCGCTATGTCAATTCCCACCAATTTCGTTTCGGGGCAAAAAAGGGTTTATGTACTCCAGGTGAGAGGCGAAAGCATGATCGAGGAACAAATCAGGGACGGAGATTATGTCGTCGTCGAACAAACAGATATTGCCCACGACGGGGAAATAGTGGTTGCTCTTCTTGATAACGGAATGGCGACTTTGAAAAGATTCTTTAAGGAAGCAACCAGAATCCGTCTTGAGCCCGCCAATGCCACCATGAGCCCTATTTTTGTCAAAAACGTAAGAATACAGGGAAAGGTCGTTGGTCTCATTAGAAAATACGATAGAAACTAATTTTTCCTCTTGTTCTTCGGTCAAGATTTAAACTAAAATTCACTCATGTTTGGATTCTTAAATAATATAATTGATATTTTTCTTCATCTTGATAAAAATTTAGCAATTGTAATCTCTCAGTACGGGACTGCCACCTATGGACTTCTTTTCTTAATTATTTTTATGGAAACCGGATTTGTGATAACTCCATTTTTGCCTGGAGATTCGCTCCTTTTTGCAGCCGGAGCTCTTTCGGCTACCTCCTCGCTCAAAATCCATTGGTTATTTCTTCTTCTTACCACCGCCGCAATTTTGGGCGACGCAGTAAATTACTGGATAGGGCATTTTATTGGACCAAAAATATATGAAAAAGATTCCCGCTTTATTAAAAGGGAACATTTAATTAAAGCCCACCAGTTTTATGAGAAGCATGGAGGCAAAGCAATAGTTTTAGCCCGCTTTATTCCTATTGTTCGCACTTTCGCGCCGTTTGTCGCTGGGATTGCAAAAATGAACTATGCACATTTTCTAACTTACAATGTAATTGGAGGAGTTCTTTGGGTTTCTCTTTTCACCCTTGGAGGATTTTTCTTCGGAAATCTCCCATTTGTAAAGGCAAATTTTCATTATGTGGTTTTAATAATAATAGTTCTCTCCATAACACCTATACTTTTTGAGTGGTACAAGGCTAAAACCGACAAAAAGAAGATTTTGCTTTAAATCCCCTTAAGAAGATTTCTTCCTGTCATTGGTGTGGGCACTTTTATGCTAAGCAGGTTAAGAATAGTGGGCGCAACGTCGGCCAAAAGACCCGGGGAAAGAAGGGAAGGATTTTCTGACAATATTTGTCCAACAGCAATAAACGGTACGTTATTACTATTGTGTTCTGTCTCAATTTCTCCGGTTTTTACGTTAATCATTTCTTCGGCATTTCCGTGATCAGCGGTTATTAACATAACCCCCCCATAGGCCAAAACAAAGTTAGCGATCTTGCCAATACATTCATCAACCACCTCACAGGCTTTAACAGTTGCCCCGATATTTCCAGTGTGACCTATCATGTCTGGATTTGCAAAATTTATTAAAACAAACTTAATGTCATTGTCGCTTTTCATCTTATCCAATAGATTATCCGTAATTTGCATTGCACTCATCGCGGGAGCCTGATCGTAGATCATTACTTTCGGAGAGGGAACAATTATTCTCTCCTCGCCGGGGAATGCAGACTCCTTTTGGCCGTCAAAATAAAACGTTACAAACCTTTCCTTCTCGCTTTCAGCAACCCGAAGCTGTCTTAATCCGGCCTCCGATATTACTTTACCCAGAGGAACTTCAACCATTTCAGGAGGAAAGGCTACCTTTGCACCACTATCAATAAGCGACTGATCGTACTTAGTCATTATTACGAAGAAAAGATTTTGAAGTCTTTTTCCACGATCGAATGGAGAAGAGGTTGTTTTTAATTGGTCAGTAACGTGTTTTTTTGTATATTTAACTAAATACGGATCAAAGTCCAGCCTGTCTCCGGCCTTTGAAAAATCGTCTATTACAAAGGCCCGGGATAATTGTCTGGGCCTATCGACCCTAAAATTAAAAAAGATTACGGCATCGTTATCTTTAATGAGAGAGATTGGTTTACCGGCTGAATCAGTCATTAAGGCAGGCTCAATAAATTCATCCGTAACGCCTTGCGCGTAAGATATATCTATCGCTTCTTCAGGAGTTTTTACCAGATGTCCTTCCCCGCGTGTCAAACACGCGTAGGCTTTTGCAGTTCTATCCCAGCGCAAATCTCTATCCATTGCCCAATATCTACCCATTATTGAGGCTATTTGGCCAACTTGCTCTTTTTCTACAACGTCCCGGACTTTTTTTAAGTAAATTTTTGAGGAAGTCGGAGGTGAATCTCTTCCGTCCGTAAAAAGGTGTAAATATACGTTCGTAAAAGACATCTTGCGTGCCAGCTGAATTAAGGCTAATAGATGTTCTATATTTGAATGTACTCCCCCTGCTCCCATTAAGCCCATCAGATGCAAACCGGAATTATTTTTTTTAGCATGTTCTATAGCCCCAACTAAGGCCGGGTTTGTAAAAAATGTCCCTTCAGCGATGGACATATTTATTCTTACAAGGTCCTGGTAAACAATCCTTCCGGCGCCTAAATTCAAATGCCCTGTTTCGGTATTTCCCGTCTCACCCCGCGGAAGTCCCACCGCCTCTCCCGAAGCGGAAAGCTCACCGTGAGGATAAGTCGCCCAAAATCTATTCATGTTTACAGTGTTGGCAAGTGATATCGCATTTCCCGGCCCGGGAGCTGACAGTCCCCAACCATCAAGTACCACCAACAAAACGAATTTAGCTTGGTTTTCAAAAGTCATTTTTTTATACGAAGAAGTTCCGATTCTATAGCCAATAATCTGTTATATTTAGCAACTCTTTCGCCTCGGGCCGGAGCACCGAATTTGGTATAATCGGCACCTACCCCAACTGCAAAGTCGGCAATAAAAGAATCATTTGTCTCTCCGGATCGATGAGAAACAATTACTTTCCAATCCGCATCTCTTGCAATTTTTATAACTTTGAGAGTTTCCGTTATTGTCCCGATTTGATTGGGTTTAACTAAAATTCCGTTACACGCCTGCTCTGATATTGCCTTTTCCACTCTTTTAGGATTCGTGACCAATAAATCATCTCCAACAATCGTAACCTGACCTTTGAAAATATTTAATATTTTTTTCCAACTGCCCCACGCATCTTGTTCAAAAGGGTCTTCCAATAAGGCTAAATGATAAGAGGTGTTAAGGCTTTTGTAATATTCAATCATTTCCGACTCGTCAAGGGGCGAGGATTTATCTTTTATATGATATTCTCCATCTTTGTAAAAAAAGCTAGCCGCAACATCCAACCCAAGACTAACATCTCTTCCCAATGAATAATTAGTACTTTTAATAGATTCAACAACTATTTGGAACGCCTCCGCATTTGTAAAAAGATTCGGAGCGTATCCTCCTTCATTTCCTACCGAATGAATCGCTCCTCTTCTTGCCAAAGTTTCTCCAAGCACCATATAAATCTCTACACAAGAGCCAAGGCCATCACTAAACGTCTTTAAAGATGAGGGAATTACATGAAACTCTTGAAAATCCAGGTTTCCGGCTCCATGTAGACCTCCATTTATCATATTAAATATGGGAATCGGTATTTTTAAGGGGGCCTCAATTGCATATTTTAATGTAAGTGCATTGATCCAGTTATAAAGAGTGGACTTAGCCGCCAGAGCACCTGATTTACATACAGCTTCGGAAATTGCTAAAATTGCATTCGACCCATACTTGGATTTGTTTTCTGTACCATCTAAGCCAATAAGTTTGTTGTCAACATCCTCCTGACTTGTTACATCCATTCCAATAAGAGCCGGTCCCAATATATTATTAACATTATCAACTGCTGTTTGGACTCCTTTACCCCGATAGCGGGTACCTTGGGAATCTCTTATTTCAATTGCTTCGTATTTACCTGTTGATGTTCCTGCGGGTACCGAGGACACACCAACCTGCCCGGAATCTATTAAACAAGCAGCCTCAACTGTTGGAATGCCTCTGGAATCCAATATTTCTCTAGCCCAAATCTTAGTAATTTTAGACATTGATTAATGGTAGCATGCAGTAAGTAGTATGTAATACGCAGAGTTTGGGTACCTGCTACCTGCTACTAGCTACTTTCTTCTCAGCCTCATAAATGACATCTCTCACTCTTCCTACCGAATCCGGATTAACCGAAATGCTTGTAATTCCTAAATTAACCAATTGTTCGACCAAATCATCATATTGGGATGGTGCTTGTCCACAAATAGAACAAGTAACTCCATGTTTATTACAGGATTTAATAACTCTTTTTAATGCCCAAAGTACTGCCGGAGATCTTTCATCAAACGCCCTTGCAACTTCCGAATTATCTCTATCCGTCCCTTCTATAAGCATGGTTAGGTCGTTTGATCCAATCGAAACCCCATCAATTCCCACCTTTATAAAATCTTCCAGGGAAATTACATTTACCGGAATTTCAACCATCATCCAAAATTTAAAAGATGAACTTTCGAATAATCCTTCAGAAGCAACTATTCGACGAACTTTTTGAAGCTCCTCCGGAGATCTGACGAATGGTATCATCAGCCAAAGGTTGTTATAACTTTCTCTAACCTTTTTTATTGACTGTAATTCCAAATTAAACACATCCGGATTTGATATATAACGGAATGCTCCACGAAATCCCAACATCGGGTTTGGCTCCTCAGGCTCCCAGGATTTTCCTCCGGGAAGGGATCTATATTCGTTAGTTTTAAAATCGGTTGCTCTATAAACAACGGGCCTTGGAAAGAAGTCTTTACAAAAAATACCAATATCTTTTGAAAGTTTTTCGATAAATTTATCCTGCTCTCTTCTTTGGATCGCTTCTTTAGGGTGAATTCCGATATTTGCGATCATAAACTCCGCCCTTAGAAGTCCTACTCCGTCAACATTTAATTTAGAAACCTCGTTTGCCCTTTCAGGTTCAGCCAAATTAACATAAAGTTTGGTTGCTGTCTTTCTGCTTGACCCAACTTCTACTTGTCGCACTTTTGATAACACCATTTTGCTTCCAAGAAAAACTTCACCCGTTGATCCGTTTACACTAACCACCATACCGGTCTTTAGTTTCTTTGTGGCATCTCCAGCGCCTACAACACAGGGTATTCCTAATTCCCGGGACACAATTGCTGCGTGAGAGGTTTGACCGCCCTGGTCTGTAATAATAGCAACAGCCTTTCTCATAGCGGGAACAAAATCAGGAGAGGTCATCGGTGTAACAAGAACGTCTCCTTTTTCAACTTTTCCTATTTCCTTTACACTTTTAAGAACTTTCACTTGGCCTGTACCTATCCCGGGTGAAGCCGGATTACCTTTTACTATTGGAGCCTCGGAAATTGTTATGTCATCCTTTCTTTCGCTTTGCTTGCCCTGAGCCTGCCGAAGGGTTGTTACCGGTCTTGTTTGAACGATATAAAGTTTATCTTTCTCCTTTGCCCATTCAGTATCTTGTGGAAAATAGTAATGATTTTGCAGTTTTTGAGAAATTTTTGCCAACTTAACAATATCTTCATCTAGCAATTTTGGTCTTTCTCTTAACTTTTTTGGAACATCTACTTCTTTTGTTTCATTGCCTACTTTAACCAGTTGAATCGATTGATCCGAAACTTCCTTAGAAAGTATTGCAAAAGTTCCCTTTTGAACAACGTACTTATCGGGAACCACAGTTCCTTGTACAATCATTTCTCCCAATCCCCAGACAGCCTCGGTCACAATTTTTTCTTTGTCATTTGTCACCGGATCAATTGAAAAGGTAACTCCTGATACTTCTGACTGGATCATCTTTTGTACTATTACAGAAATTTTAACTTTGTCCTCCTGAATTTTATTTTGAGTCCTATAAAATATTGCCCTTGGAGTAAAAAGCGAGGCCCAACACTCCCTAACCGCAATCAATAAATTTGCCTCCCCCTTGATATTAAGATATGTCGACTGCTGTCCAGCGAATGAAGCACCGGGCAAATCCTCCGCGGTTGCTGAAGATCTTACCGCAACTAAGCTACGACCTAGAAATCCGGATAACTTTTTGTAGGCTTTAATAACTTCGTTTGAGACGTCCTGCGGAAACTCACCTGAAAGAATCTTTTTTTGAATAGCCTTAGAGGCGACGGTTAAAATAGATGAATCGTTAACATCTACTTTTGACAAGGTTTTGTTTATATAGCTCTTAAAGCCGTTGTGTTCCAGAAATTTATCGTAAGCAAAAATAGTTATTGCAAATCCCGGAGGCACCGGAAAATCCGAATTGGCCATTTCTCCTAAATTTGCACCTTTGCCTCCCACCAAAGAAACATCGTCTTTGGAAATTTCTTTGAATTGAAGTATCAATGGTTGGGCAGACATAACTATGACAATTTTAACACAGAATAGCTATACTTTGGAAAGTTCTTTTTTGAAGTAGTCCACCCAGGGAATAGGTTGGGGATCACAGGTAAGCACCGGACTGGATGAGATGTGGAACCTACATTCAATATCAGATTTGCTATAATCAGGCGATGTTTAGATTGTTTGACACCAGGCAACAGTTTCTTTTTTGAGTAGTAAATGACCCTCAAATTAGTTAAAATTGACTTGTGATAGGCAAAATTAAACAGCTGATGAGGCTACCAGAAAGTAGTAATAAAAATATTGCTCTTTTTTATTTTTTAACCCTAGTTAACAATAGCTGGTTTATTGCAGGAAACTGGATCTTTTTCTGGACCAGAT
>CAYISM010000013.1:0-17093 GCA_964366085.1 uncultured Gammaproteobacteria bacterium
CCACATCATTAAATTGTTGGCCATAACCTCTTTGTATTTATCAGTTGAAGCTCCATATGGATAGTATAAAAATCCATCATGAGCAAAAAGTATCCAAGTAGAAATGATTTCCCCTTTGTATGTAGCGGTTAACAAATGTGCAATTTTATCTTTTAAATGGGCCCACATTAACCTGTGATATCTTGGGCTATGGGAATAGAATCCTTGTCTTTTGTTTGTTTCAACAGTTAGCTCAAGATACTTTTCAAATGATTTATCAGAATTATCAATTTCTACTTTTACACCGTGTTTTTGGGCTAAACGTATGTTATAGCGAGTTTTACTAGAGAAACTTTTCATTAAATCCACTTCTGATGGAGTTAAATCAATCCAAAATGTTGTTGGAGTAAATAATGTTTTTCCATGCACAGCATTTTTACTAAGTAAATTAATTAAGGTATCATTTTTTTCAACATTTGGTTCAAGTTTAATAAAAACTAAGTTATTTTGTTTTCCCAAAATACGTAGTTTATTTAACATGGTACTGGTTGGAGTAGGCCCTTTTTCAAAAATACCAACTTTATATGAAGTTAATGGAATTTTATGGGTAGTAATTATTCCATATTCTGTCTCCAAAACTTCATTCCCCCACTCTGTTCTAAATTCCCTCCACTCCTTTGTTTGTAATGGATGTTTCATTTTCCTAATTATACTTCACTATTTCAAATATTTATCTAAGATATCATCAAAATTTAGATCGTCGTTTGTGAGCTGTGAGTCATTAAAACTATCACTTTCATGTGTTCTGACCTCAATTTTACCATCCAATAGATGTTCAGGAATATCTGCAATAAACCTACTAGGAGCGTTACTTGAAGTTTCGCCGTAAATCATTCTCTTTGTTGCATAAGTTAAATATAAAACTTCTTTTGCTCTTGTTATACCCACATAACAAAGTCTTCTTTCCTCTTCCATTTGCTCCTTTTCCCACAAACTTCTTGAGTGTGGAAATAGACCTTCTTCCATGCCAACTATAAAGACAATTGGAAATTCTAATCCTTTTGCTGCATGAAGCGTCATTAAAGTAACACTATTTCTGACGTCACCCTTGGATGCGCTTGCTTCAACTAGTGATACATTTTCTAAAAAGTCGGAAAGAATTGGAAATTCTAATGCAACTGATCTTAACTCCTTAATATTTTCTAGCCTTTGTGAATCTTCTAAATCCTCTTCCTTAAATTTATTTAAATATTCAGTAACTTTAACTATCTCATCTAATATCTCAATTGTTGTATATTTTTCTATATCTATATCAATCGATGAAAATTTGTCATACCTCCTTTTGCCAAGTGCGAGCGCTCTTTTTTCAGAAATAGTGTCTTTTGGATTAAACAAAAGTCTTAAATAGGAAAGAATGTCTTTTATTTCTTTTCTATCATAAAACCTAACCCCCCCGACCAACATATATGGAATTGATGCGTGCATTAAGGCTTCTTCTAAAACACGTGATTGTGCGTTAGTTCTATAAAGAACTGCAATATCTTGATAATTACCAAGCCTTTTGATCTTGTTTATTACAAAGTCTGCCTCATCAAAACCGTTATTTGCAGTAAATATGTTTATTTTTTCACCCTCTGTTTTTTCAGTCCAAAGTTTTAAAACTGGATGGCCTGTATTTTTTGAAATGACAGAATTTGCAGCTTCTAAAATGTTCTGGGTACTTCTATAATTTTGCTCAAGATTAACAATTTTTATTTTTGGATAATCTTTAATTAAATAATTAATATTTCGGTAGTCAGCTCCTCTCCATGAGTATATACTCTGGCTCGCATCGCCCACTGCTGTAATGTTTTCTCTTTTTCCGATAAGGAGCTTAATGAGGGTATATTGAATTTTATTTGTATCTTGCCATTCGTCAACAAAAATATGAGTGAGTTTTTTTTGCCACTTTTCCAAAACTTGGGGAACTTCTTTAAAAAGAATAACGGTTTTAATTAGGAGATCATCAAAATCTAAGGCATCGTTTTCTTTTAAAAATTTTTCGTAGGCTAGATAAACTTTAAAAACCGCTTCCGCCCAATCTCCATTTACAAATTCGGCATACTGAGTGGGGGTAAGCATTTGATTCTTTGCGTCGGAGATGTTACTTAAAATTGCAGCTGGTTGGTATGAATCTGTCGGCATATTAAATCCTTCAAGGATTTGTTTGACCGCATCTTTTTGATCTTGCTCGTCATAAATAAGAAATCCTGGCGGAATTCCTATATGTTTCCCGTCAATTCTCAAAACCCTCGCGCAAAAGGAGTGAAAAGTGCCCACCACAGGTGAACTGTTAACGAATTGTAAAACTCGTCGTTTCATTTCACCCGCAGCTTTATTTGTAAAAGTTAAAAGTAGAGCATTTTCGGGTCTAATCTTTCCCTGAGAAATAAACCAAGCGACTCTGTGAGTTAATACTTTCGTTTTTCCGCTTCCGGCCCCGGCCAGAACCAAAAGCGGACCTTTATCATAAGTAACTGCCTCTCTTTGTTCTTTATTTAGAAATTTTAGTAGCTTGTCTGTCTTTTCGCTATCCAATACAATTGTCATTAGTAAGTTTGAGTAAGTTAAATATAACATGGACACTCAGTTACCCCAAGATCAAAATCTAGAAAGAAACACAGTCTTTTTTTCAAAAATGAGAAGGAAAATCTTCAAGCATGTTTGGCTGACGAGAATTTTTATTCTGACAGGTTTCTTTGTGGGAATTTATTTAGTTTTTTTAATCTTAGGAGGGGTCTTTAAAAAAACAGGTACCATTAATTATCTATCTGCGGTTGGCGATTTTATATTTACCCCAAAGTCAAAAATTGAGTCTATAAATAAAAGAACAAATATTTTAATTCTAGGTAAAGCCGGGAAGGGAAGTACGGCACCCGACTTAACAGATACAATAATCTTCGCATCAATTTCCCATAAAGAGCCGTCAGCTACACTTATCTCTCTACCGCGTGATATTTGGATTCCAGCCCTTAGAGCAAAGTTAAATAGTGCTTACTATTGGGGAGACCAAAAACAAACCGGAGGGGGACTTGTTTTAGCCAAATCAACAGCTGAAGAAATTGTGGGAGAACCAATACAGTATGCTCTTGTTGTCGATTTTTCCGGATTTAAGAAATTAATAGACGTATTGGGGGGCATCGATATAAATATTGATAGAAGTTTTGTTGACGAAAAGTTCCCCATCCTTGGTCGGGAGAATGATCTGTGCGATGGCGACAAAGAATTCAAGTGCCGCTACGAAACAATTCGTTTTGAAAAGGGTTTAATGTCTATGGACGGGGAAACTGCATTAAAGTTTGTGAGGTCCAGAAACGCGCAGGGAGACGAAGGAACTGATATCGCAAGGGAGCAGAGACAGCAAAAAGTGATTTCGGGAATCAAGGCAAAAATTTTAAATCCGAGAACATTTCTCAATCCGGTAAAAGATTTACAGATATGGAAGGTAGTTCGTGAATCAATAGAGACCGATATTAACTCATCGGGCGTGGCTATTCTTGTGAGACGCGTTATTCAGTCAGGAAAGAATATAAGCTCAGATATAATTCCCAAAGAGCTTTTAATTAATCCTACGATCTCGCCCCAATATGATAATCAGTATGTTTTTGTGCCACGAAAAGGACGCCTTTCTGACGGAAGGTTTGACTGGAGCGAAATCGAGGGATGGGTTGGCAATCTGCTCCGTTAAATTGGTATGGAGATTTCAATTTTAATTTTTGCCTCATTTATTCTTCGTGTGATTATTTCTTTCCACGGAACCTTGATGTTGGACCAAAACACTTTTATTGCTTGGAGCAATATTTTGGTGCAAAGGGGATTCTCAAGCTTTTACAGTGATTGGTCGGACTATTTACCCGGATATCTTTATGTTCTTTGGTTATTGGGGAAAATTAAAGAGTTTATTCCACTACCTGCGGTTGTTCTTTATAAAATGCCGGCAATTATCTCGGATGTTTTAGTCGGATGGTTGATTTACGCAATAGTCAGGAAAATTAAAAATGAAAAGTTGGCATTAATTGCAGCCTCACTTTACCTCTTTAATCCTGCGATTTTGGCCAACTCAACTCTTTGGGGTCAGGTGGATTCACTAACTTCCTTATTTTCTCTACTCTCCGTTTATCTTGTGGGGACAAGTTCCATATTTTCCGCAGTTTCACTTGCCATAGGAATAATGATAAAACCGCAGGCAGTTTTTGTTATTCCGGTTATTTTATTTATTACCATAAAAGATAAATGGAAATTTTCTAAAATTTTCACGTACGGATTAATCTTCACTTTGGTTTTCGTGTTAGGGTTTATTCCTTTTCTATCCCGTGGAGACAATATATTTTCTTTCATTTTTGAAAGGCTTATGGCGACTTTTAGCCAATATCCATATACCAGTGTGAATGCCTTTAATTTTTGGGGACTGGCGGGTTTTTGGAAGGCAGATAAAATACTTTTCTCGGTTATCGGTTACATAATTAGCCTCGCAGTTATTCTTTTTGCAGCTTGGAAGATTTGGAAAGAAAAAAGAGCGAAATATTACTTAGTCGCGGTTTCTTTTCTTGTTAGTTTTCTTTTTTTTACAAGAATGCACGAAAGACACCTCTTACCCGTCTTTGCGCCACTTCTAATTGCGGCGTCTTCTTCAAATTTTCTCTTAATTCCTTATTTTGGGCTTTCGATTACTTATTTGGCTAATCTTTATTATTCTTTTAATTGGATAAGCGACAATTTTAGAGAGGTTTTTTCTTCCCAAGCTATAAATTTTTTGATTATTCTTAATCTCATATTTTTTATCTACACACTTTTTGTGATTTTTAAGAAAAAGACTTCGATGAATCGATTCATTGAAGTAAAAGATTTTTCAGATAAGCTTCCGGAGATCAAAATTTCGAGCATGAAAACTAAGTGGCTTTTGGGATTGATTTTGGGTTTTTCTTTGATAACAAGAGTTGTTTGGTTGGGAATTCCGAAAAATGAATATTTTGACGAGGTTTATCATGCTTTCACCGCAAGAAGAATTTTGCATAATGACCCCAAGGCTTGGGAGTGGTGGAATACCCCGCCGGAAGGGTTTGCCTACGAATGGACTCATCCGCCGCTGGCAAAGTTAGGGATGGTTTTGGGAATGAAAATATTTGGCGAAAATTCTTTCGGTTGGAGATTTCCACAGGCGGTTTTGGGTACGGGAACGGTCTTTCTGATCTACCTTCTTGCAAAAAAGATATTCAAAGACGAACTGACTGGAATTATTTCCTCGGCAATTTTTGCTCTTGATGGACTACCTCTTGTTATGAGTCGAATTGGAATGAATGAAACTTACTTACTGTTTTTTGTACTTTTGACTGTTTACTTTTTTCTGAAAGAAAAAAACTTTCTTTCTGCGGTCTCCTTCGGATTAGCGCTTGCCTCGAAGTGGTCGGCAATTTGGACAATTCCAATATTTTTCCTCATCTGTTTAAGAAGAAAGAGAAAGTTTAATTTGTCAATTTTGTGGTTCTTACTTTTACCCTTTACCATTTACCTTTTAACCTATCTTCCCATGTTTTTGTCGGGACACGGACTTGATATCTTTTGGGGAATGCAAAAACAGATGTGGTGGTATCATACGGGACTTAGGGCGACTCACGCATATTCCTCATCTTGGTGGAGTTGGCCGCTTCTTTTTCGCCCTGTCTGGCTCTTTACTGAAGGCGTGGGCAACTCGGTCAGAAACATTTACGCAATGGGTAACCCCGTGGTTTTTTGGTTTGGCCTTGCGTCAGTGGTCCCATGTTTTATTTATTCGTATCTTGAAAAGAACAAAAATTTGGCATTTGTAATATTTGCGTACCTGATATTTTTTGTGCCTTGGGCAGTATCTCCAAGAATACTGTTTTTCTATCACTATCTTCCATCAATTCCATTTTTGGCAATCGCGACCGGATTTGTTTTGCGCCGTTTCCCTAAGCTAGTTACTATCTACTTGCTACTAGCTACTGTTTTATTTATTTATTTCTATCCGCACTGGACTGGAATTTCCGTTCCTCTCTGGCTTGATAATTCTTACTACTGGCTCTCTACTTGGAAGTAGGGATCGGATACATCGGAGAAGCCTGATAAACCAGATACATCGGAGAGGCTAGATATACCAGAGATGTCAGAGAAGCCGGACAAATCAGAATTTAGAATTCAAACTCAATATTTGTAAGATTTCCAGTTTTTGTGAAGAGAGTTTAACTTTCGAGATAATATTTTATACTTTTCGGATAAAACAAGTCCCTCTTTTTCAAGCTTTGGTACAACTGTGTAGATAGTTTGTATGTGAGCCATAACTTCATCGCTGGAACCAATACAAATTAGAATGTGGTTTTTGAAGGTTGCTTCAGAATTTCTTTTTCCAAAACCTTCAGCTAAATTGGTAGGAATTGATTTTCCGGCACGTTTGCAATTTTTAACAGAATCAAATTCCGAATTTGGAACTTTCGTTAAAAAGGTGTACAACTCTTTAAGAAGTTCTATTGAAAGTCCATATACTTCCAAATCCGTTACGTTATATATCACTTACTTATCTTATCAGATCTGATTTATCTGGTTTATCTGATTTATCTGGTCTATCCGATATTTTCTGGTGTATCTGAACTAAAGTGCCAAAAGAATCGCTCCGATTATAAGAATTGCTCCCACACCGACCCCGATAACGGTTGGCCAGCCGGTTCCGGATTCCGGGAGAGAAGGTGCTTCTGTGGGAGTTGCGGTCGCTTTGGCTGTTGGCTTAGCCGTTGCGGTTGACCCTCCGCCGGCTGGGCAGTTACAGTCAGTATCGGAAGAACAGCTTGGATTACGACAAAATCCTTGATAACAGGTGAGACCGGATTTACAGTTTGAATCACTTCCGCAAGTTCCGCCGCAAGAATTGGGCTCACCCTGAGTTGGAGTGGAGGTCGGGCTGGCGGTTGCAGATGCCGAAGGGGAAGGCGAACTTATTGCCGTTAAAGTAAAAACAAGTGATCCGCAGGCTTCTGGAACGGCTGCTGCCCTTGGTTTACTTTCGGGTGCGGTTGGTGCTACCGCTTCCTGCCTTAACTGGTAAAGTCTAATTGCCGTAAAAATAGCAACCCCTGCCAAAATTATTGTGGCGACTAAAATCAGTACTGTAACCAGTTTATTTTTGAAAAATGTATTCATTTTTGTTATTCAAAATCTTTCATGCTCAAAACCATCCCAAACTACTATGGTGAACATTGGCTTTAATTGTAAAACTCGTGACTCCAGCGGGAATTGTGTATTCGAAATAAAACTCGTCCGTTCCGGGTTTTTTGGTTGTAACTTCTCCGCTGTCAGTTGTGTTGATGGTGAACTTCGCCTTATCGAAAGATCCGCCCGAAGCGGTTGGTCCGACAGTAAATCTGACCTTATCTCCAGACTTTAGAGCCGAAAGTTGGGTAGTGGAAAGAGTATTCCACTCGGTATCATATGCTTTTACGTTATTACACTGTCCCGTAACTTCACTCCCACCGCCTCCTCCGCCACCCCCCGTTCCACCCCCGCCTTGACATCTTGATTCCCCGCATGTGTATTCGGTAAAGCCGCAGTAGGACGAATCATCGCTCCCAGAAAGCGCGTCAACTTGGCCACACGCTCCATTTAAGGATAAAGGCGAGGTTGAATCTTGTCGATTGTCATAACATCTATAAGCAGTAACCCCGTTTTCGGTTGTTTGGGTACAACCATTGGGACAAGTAAATTTGAGATACTTGACAATGGGCTTAGATGCATCATTTGGACACATTGCCCCTCCTCCACCTCCACCAGTTCCGCCGCCCCCGCCTCCTCCACCAGTTGCAGTACATTTTCCAGATGAGCAAGTCTGTCCGGGTTGACAATCCTGATTTGTTGTACATTCTGGAACATCTATACATTTATTGTTCTCGCATTTTTGATTTGACTTACAATCTTGATTGGTTGTGCATTCTGGGGCAGCGACACAACTATTATTCTGACAAACTTGCCCAGGTTGGCAGTCCTGATTGGTCGTACATTGAGGAGTTACGCAGCTTGAGTTTTTACAAATTTTCCCCAGTGAACAATCCTGGTTTGTTGTGCACTGCGAAGTGGTAACACAACTGTTATTCTGACAAGTTTGTCCGGACTGACAGTCTTGATTTGTTATACACTGTGGGGTTACACAGCTTGAGTTTTTACAGATTTTTCCTGGTGAGCAGTCCTGATTTGTAGTACATGATGGTGCGTTACAAGTTCCGAATCCGCATTTCTGACCAGACGGACAATCTTGTATAGCACTTCCGGCCCAGCCTTGCGAGCATGTATAATTACTTGGCTTACACTGTCCACCTTCTTGAGTACAGAGGACACCCGATCCTGCTTTTTCTCTGATATCTTGCTGTTGTTGAACCAAAACTACTCCCGCTCCAACCGCTCCAACTAATATAAGAATTCCCAGTATCGTTGGAATTATTTTTCCTCCGGGAAACTTTCTTTTCGGTGGAGGAGAAATGACAGGAGGAATGTCGGGAATTCCGGACGTTTGCGAAGAATCCGGAGTTGCCTGGGCCATGGGTTGAGCGATGTCGTTTGAGGGGGCTGCGCTTCCGGCTGGTTCAACTATTGGTGGGGGTGGAGTTTCTGACGAGTCGGGCATAGAGGGAGTATCTGTCGCTTGAGTCGGTGTCGACGCGGCAGGCGATGTCGTACTGGGGTCTTGATTTTGTGTCGGGTCAGTTTGGTCGGGCATCTTGTTCGGATAAACCGAAAAATATCGGATATACCAGATTAAACCGGATATACCGGATAAAACGGAAATGTCAGAGTTCTGATTTTTTCCATACAATAAAACTTGCCAAAAGCAGGCTTATTCCCATAATAAAGAGCCCGATCGTAGGTGTCAAGTTGCCACTTTCCGGAATTGGAGGGTTAGTCGCGCTTGCGGTCGCTGACGCCGAAGCTTTTGGAGAAGCCGTAGGGGAGGCTTTTGGTGTCGCCGATGCTGACGCCGAAGGGCTTGAACTTGGCGCCTTGGTTGCCGAAGGAGAAGTGGGAGAGGCGGATGGAGTTGATTCAAAAGCCGGGCCTTCCGATGCCTGAACAATAAAAGTTCGAGTAAGTGTTCTTATAATACCGGCTTTATCCTTCCAGGTTATGGTAACTTTATGAGTTCCAACTTCAAGGGAGGCGGGAATGCTCCACTTCCAGCTGCCGTCTTTTCCAACAGTAAGCTCATCGGTAACTGCCTCGGACTCAACTTTTATTGATATCTTTGTGCCCGCCGGCCCTTCTCCGAAAAACTCCGGTTTATCAGTAGAGACTATTTCGCCTTGATCTATGCTATTCAAAGTTACAGATGAAGCCGAAGGAGTTGATACTTTTTCGTCTACTTCAAATCCGGAGGAAGGGGAAGAGTTCTCGGGAAATTCAATAGAGGCCGTTGGTTGACTGCCAGCTTCACTGGGTGGCGCATTTCTGAAATCATGAGTCTGGCCGAGAATAATTGGAGGCACCGGTTTTGCGGATTTAGGAAAAATTTGGGCGGAAGATAAACCACCGCTTCCCGCATTGACCGAAATTTCAACAAGAGACTTTGACTCGTTAATTTCAATAAAGGACTCAAGATTTTGGGATCTGATATTTGAAATTGGGATTATCCAGTTTCCGCTTTGGGACGTAACTGTTGAGGCAAGAACCCCTCCGGCTATAGACACATAGACAAGCGCGTTTTGTGCCGCCTCCCCCGTAGAAGTAATTACCGTTCCGGAAATAGAAACGGATTTAGTTGGCGTACTTACTTTCGGACCTGTTTTTACCTGCCAGGCCACGCCATTATTATCATATTGATTTTCTGCTACACCGATTTTGAAAAAATAATTTGTTGAGTGGGATAAACCTCTTATGGTTGCCGTGTGGGTAAAACTTAGATCTTTAACGTCGTCTTCTACTGCTTGGTTAAGGGAGGAATCGGTTTTACCCCACTTAACAAACCCCTGCGTTTTTTTGTCTGTGGTCCAAGAGACAGCAAAAGAGATATCGGATGTATTTGAAATTCTTACGTCTTTGGGGGAGGATTCGGGTGAGGCTTTAGGATTAAAAATCTGTATATTTTGAACAAGAAATACTCCGGCAATAAGACCGATTATCAAGATGGCAAGACCAAGAATTACCGGGATTTTGTTTTTTTTCATGGTGATGCGGATGGGCTAGCTGACGGACTAAGGGTCCCTATTTGATCCTCCTCAAAGAAAATCCTCTGGCCTATTTTGTCCAGAGCGGGAGTATCTATTTCAGGAAAAACTTCTTCAAGGACGGACGGAGGAATATTTAATGCAGGTTTAGTTACAATAGAGGCGTATAGACTATAAATAATCCAGAAAACAATAGTTATTGTTGTTAAAATCATTATAACAACCAACGCTGGTAATTTCTGTTTTTTCATTGGCCAAGATAAGGGACTCTTCCCGAGACGGTAAATATCAGGTTTACTCCGCCAACTCCCTCGCTTAAATTAAAGTTGGCAATGTCGATTTTAACTGGTCGCCTTAATAGTTGTAAATCATCCAAAAATGAAGACAAATTATCGTATTCACCGGTTAAGCTTATCGAAAAAGAAAGCTCCTTTGCGCTTTCCGGCAGCGGTTCGATATTTTTTTCATTTTTGACTTCTTTCTGTTTTCCGATAAGCGTGACTTCACCAATGGTCAAAGATAAAATTTTTGCGGAATGTTTTGCCGAAAGACCTTCAATTTGCCTAACAAACTTTTCCGGAGAGGGCGTGTCGGGAACCACTCCGGGAAGTAAAGAAATTTTTGTTATTTCTTTGGATGTGAGATCTTGAGCATTTCTCAAGTTTAGAATTTTCTTATTCATTTTAGTCAGAGTTTCTTCTTTTACCTTTATTTCTTTAAGGAGCCCAGAGACGGTAAGAACAGTAGGTTTAAGGGCCAGAAGTGAAAAAAGAGAAACAGCGGCCAAAGAAAGGATGATTTCCAAGAACATTTTAATATCCCGTCTTTGGTTGTAGACGGCATAGATGTTTAAGAAATATGTTTTATATCTTGCGTATTCTTTTCTCCATCCAAGCGCCATTTTATTTATTTCCCCCTTTCTTAAGCTCGAGCGTAATTGCAAATGTTAAAAGAGACTGATTTTTTTGATCAGAGCTTGTTTGTTTTAAAGAAACCTTGCCAAAACCGCCGCTTCCCTCCAGATTAACAAGAAACTGTTGAATACTTAATTCATTTGGGGAAAGACCGTTAATTTCGACTGTTCTTGGAGTAAACGAGTATGTGGAGAGGTTGGTGTCGCTGGGAAGATAAGTAGAAATCGTTTTAAGGAGAGCAGATGGAGATTCTACCCCACCAGTCATGGTTGAGAAAATCTTTGTTTTTTTCTGAATATCTCTTAACTGTTTTTCAAAGTCGGTCTGGGCAAGAATTATTGCCTGTTTTTGTTTAATTGCATCGTTAAGATCGGCGATCTTTGCATCGAGCCAGAATCTTGAGAGAAAAGCAAGCATTACGACAAGTTCGGTAATGATCACAATTATTCGAAATGAAGAGAGAAGCCAAATCAAAACTCGTCCTATTGTTGAGGCGGCAAACTCTTCTTGCGGAAGTAGGTTTATTTGTTTCCGGGCAGACATAATTCAATTCCCAATATATCATATGAAGTAGCGTGAAAGAAGCTAATGCAGTAGCGCGTAGATTGTAGAAAGTAGCATGGAAAAGAAAGTCATAAAACCCATACTGCATACTACTAGCTACGAAGTTTTCGTTTACTGGCCTTACTTTTTTTTGAAGTACCCGCCTTTGTTTTCGGCAACAGCTTAGATAAAGATGACTTTATTCTGGCTGCTTTATTTTTGTGGATTGTCTTTTTCTTAGCTGCTCTGTCGGCTAAAGAGACCGCTTTTAAAATTTTTTCAACAGTTTTTATTTTTTGGGCGGCCTTCACAGCAAGCTCAAGCCTTTTTGCCATAAGATTGTTAACATTTTCTTTTCTTCTTGAGCCCCTAAGGGCTCTTTTGGCTGTTTTAGTTAGAGGCATAGCGAGAGTATAATCGAAACAGCCAAATATATCAATATGGTTAATAAGATTCTTTCTCACGGAAAAAGAATATTTACTGAGCCGCAGGGGTCGGTAATTTCGGCGGCTACCATAATTATGATTATGGTAATTGCTTCAAGAGTCCTTGGTCTTGTAAGACAAAGAGTTCTTGCCTATTTTTTTGTTCCGGAGGAGCTTTCTCTTTTCTTTGCGGCATTTAGACTTCCGGACCTTATTTTTGAAGTACTTGTTTTTGGAACTTTTTCTTCAGCCTTTATTCCCGTTTTTACTAAAGCTTTAAAAAAAGGTCGGGGTGAAGCTTGGAACGTGGCTGGGCGAGTTGTCAATATCGGACTTTTACTTTTTATCGTATTTGCAACTTTGGTGGGAATATTCGCCAAAGAGATTTACGGTTTAGTTGCGCCCGGATATTCACAAACTGACATAGAACAAATAGCAAACCTTGCCAGAATCCTTTTTGCAGCGCAAGGTTTTTTTGTAGTGAGCTACGTTTTAACCGGTGTTTTGGAATCTCTAAGGCGCTTTTTGATTCCGGCGCTTGCTCCGGTTTTTTACAATGTAGGAATAATTCTTGGGACAATTTTTCTGGCACCGAAATTCGGTTTGGCCGCTCCGGCAATTGGAGTAGTAATCGGGGCATTCTGCCATCTTCTTATACAATTACCGCTTGCAGTAAAATTGGGTTTTAAGTTCGTTCCATCGATAGCGGCAAATGATGAAGTAAAAGAAATAGGTAAACTTTCAGGGCCGAGAATTGTAGATTTGTCGTTTGAACAAGTTCAAAAAACAGCAGAACTTTTTCTTGCTTCTTTAATTTCAACAGCCTCCTATACCTACTTTACCTTTGCATCAACCCTTCAAATATTTCCGGTAAACTTATTCGGTACTTCTTTGGCAAAGGCGGCACTCCCCACACTGGCAAGAAACTCTGACAACCCGGATGAATTTAGAAAAGTTTTATTTACAACTTTATACCAGATAGTTTTTTTGGTTACTCCAATTGCGGTCTCCTTCATTGTTCTAAGAATTCCAATTATTCGGCTGGTTTTTGGGACACGCATTTTTGACTGGGAAGCAACGGTTCAGACAGGAATGGTTCTTTCGGCATTTGGATTAGGAATAGTTTTTCAATCGATGGTCTCCATTCTTGAGAGGGCGTTTTATGCACTTCATGATACTAAAACTCCTGTTAGTATTTCTCTTATTACAATTTCCTTAATGGTTATTATGGATATAGTTTTTGTTAAGGGATTTTCGTTCCCTGTGTGGGCACTTGCCGCCTCTTTTTCTATTAGTGTTATTCTGCAGTCGATTTTTCTTTTCTACCTCTTAAATAAAAAATTAAATCACTTTTCTGTTCTTAAATCGATAGCTCCTATTTTAAAATCCTTAATTGCCGCCATTTTTTCGGGAAGTACTATGTATTTACTGTTAAAACTTTTTGACAAATCCGTGTGGGTAAAAGGTCTATCTTTCTTGGGAAAGATTGACGGCATTTCCTTCCTGTCATTTCAAAGATTTGTGTTAGACACAAGGTACACCGGCAATGTATTAATTCTGACGACACTAGTTTTTCTTATTGGTCTTTTGGTATATTTTGTTTCCTCAATTATCCTTAGGTCAGATCAAGTTTTTTATTTTGCCGGCCAACTAAGGAGATTGGTAAAAGGGGCAATTGCTCCAATTCCGACAAAAGAGTCCGAACCGGTTGCCCCTACCCCTTCGGATACAAATACATAAACTCCACTTACTCGAATTTGCAATTCTCGTTAAGTGATTTTGATCCCCCAAAATGCTACTCATGATTGCAAATCAAAGTATTTTGGGTATAGAACCCCTTGACAGGAGTTTGGCACTCATGTTATTCTAGTGCCAAGATATGACTGACGGACTTACCGCAAGACAAACACAAATTCTCAAAGCTTTAATTGATGAGTATATACAAACTGCGATACCTGTCGGATCGGAGGCTTTGGACAGAAAATATAATCTTGGCGTCTCTCCGGCAACAATAAGAAGTGAGATGGTGGCTCTAACTAAAATGGGCTATTTTAGACAGCCCCACACCTCAGCCGGTAGAATGCCGACTCCAACCGCAATCAAGTTTTATATAAGCCAGTTGATGGAAGAAAAACAAATGAGTTTAGTTGACGAGGTGAAAGCAAAAGAAGACGTTTGGGATGAAAAGGACAATGTGGACAAGATTATGGAAGAAGCCACACACTTTTTGGCTGAGAAGACTAATGAGCTAGCCGTTGCTGCAACTAGTGATGGCGAACTTTGGAGTTCCGGTTATTCGAATATTTTTGAAAATCCGGAATTTGGCAATTTACATGTTTGTCAAAGTATCTTTTCTTTACTTGACGAGACCGGAAGGTTACACGAACTTTTCTTTGGAGGCTTAACGGCAACTTCTCCTTTTGAAGTTTTTTTTGGAGAGGAGTTGGGTTGGGAATATTTTGAGCCAGTTGGAATTGTAACCGCCAGATTTTCAGGAAAAGGCCAGAACGGAGTAATAGCAGTAATTGGTCCTTATAGGTTAAATTATCCGCAAGTTATTCCACAAGTTAAATACATTGGAAATTTAATATCCGAGGTTCTAGCGGCATGAAGATTAATAAACCAAAAAAGGTAGCAGTATCAGAAACAGAGGCTTTGAAAGTTCAACTTGCAAGAGCCTTGGCCGATTATGATAATCTAAATAAAAGAGTAGAAAGAGAAAAAGAAGAATTAGGAAAAATTGTTTCACTTAACCTTATACTTAGACTGCTATCTGTTTTGGACATTTTAGAGTCGGCCCAAAAGCATTTGAACGATCAGGGCTTGGGAATTGCAATTGACGAATTTAAGAAAGTTCTTTTAGAAGAAGGTCTTGAAGAAGTGAAGCCAAATGAAGGAGATGAGTTTAATCATGATGTCCATGAGGCAGTAGAGGTTGTAGAAGGAAAAAATCACGGAAAGATTGCCGAGTTGCTACTTTCCGGTTGGAAGTTTAAAGACCTGCCTGCGCAGGCAGGTGGTCAAGTTGTCAGACCTGCTAAAATTAAGGTGTTTAAAGCAGAAACTAAGGAAAATAAATTATGAGCAAAATTGTCGGAATTGATTTAGGAACAACAAATAGTGTTGTTGCTGTGATGGAAGGGGGACGTCCAAAAGTCATACCCGCCTCGGATACTGGCCGAAACATTACTCCAAGCGTTGTTGAACCTACGAAAAACTTAGTTGGAGATGTGGCCAAACGCCAAATGATTCTTAACCCCAAAGATACAATCTATTCAGTCAAAAGACTAATGGGGAGACGTTTTACCGATGAGGAAGTCAAAAGAACTGAAAAAATGGTTCCTTACGAAGTCAAGTCGGGAAAAGATGGAATGGCGGATGTCGAAGTTGAAGGTAAAAACTATACCCCCCAGGAAATTTCGGCAAGAATTTTGATGAAACTTAAAAAAGACGCTGAGAGCTATCTTGGTGAGAAAGTTGAAAGTGCAGTTATTACAGTACCGGCCTATTTCGATGATGCCCAAAGGCAAGCCACAAAACAGGCAGGGGAAATTGCTGGATTTAAGGTTGAGAGAATAATTAACGAACCAACGGCGGCAGCGCTTGCTTACGGACTTGACAAGAAAAATACTCAAAAAATTGCAGTTTATGATTTGGGAGGTGGGACTTTTGATATTTCAATATTGGAACTTGGGGACGGAGTTTTTGAGGTTAAGGCGACAAATGGCGATACTCACCTCGGAGGAGACGACTTTGATGCAAGAATTGTTGACTACATAGCCGAGGAGTTTAGGAAAGAAAATACGGTTGATCTTAAGAAAGATGTGCAAGCACTTCAAAGGGTTCGAGATGCGGCTGAGAAGGCAAAAATTGAACTTTCGGCAAGCACGGAAGTTGAAATTAACCAGCCATATATTACTCAAAAAGACAGTCAACCACTTCACTTGACGATGAAATTAACCCGGGCCAAGCTTGAAAGCTTGGTAGAGGATCTTATTGAAAAAACGATGAAGCCGGTTGAGTCATGCCTCAAAGATGCAAAACTTGATCCGCACGATGTTAACGAAGTTATTTTGGTTGGTGGAATGACCAGAATGCCCAAGGTAATCGAGGCCGTTAAGAGTTTCTTCGGCAAAGAACCTAATAAAAGTGTGAATCCGGATGAGGTTGTTGCGGTAGGCGCCGCAATTCAGGGTGGAGTTTTGGGGGGCGAGGTCAAGGACATTCTTCTTTTGGATGTAACACCTCTGACTTTGGCAATTGAAACACTCGGCGGAGTTGCAACATCAATGATTCCCAGAAATACGACAATTCCAACCTCGAAGAGCAATATTTTCTCAACTGCAGCCGATAACCAAACCCAAGTTGAAATCAACGTAACTCAAGGAGAGCGTCCAATAAGTGCGGACAACAAGTCTTTAGGAAGATTTATTTTGGATGGGATTCCTCCCGCACCACGCGGCGTTCCACAAGTTGAAGTAACTTTTGATATGGATGCATCAGGAATTTTGAAAGTTACCGCAATAGACAAGGCAACTAGTAAGAGCCAAAACATAACAATTACTGGCGCTGTGGGGCTTTCCGAGGATGAAGTTAAAAGAATGCAGGAAGAGGCTGAAAAGCACAAAGCTGAGGACGAAAAGAAAGCGGAAACAATTAAAGCCAAAAATAATGCTGACGCAATGGTTGCCACAGCCGAAAAAGCTCTAAAAGATGCGGGAGATAAAGTTCCGGCAGATGTTAAAAGTAAGGTTGAAGAAAAGATAAAAGCAGTTAAGGATGTTCTCGAAACCGGAACAAAAGAAGAGTTGGAAGAGAAAACAAAAGAGTTGTCAGATACTTTAAGTCAGGTGGGACAAAGTATGTATCAACAGTCTGGTCCCGCCTCCGATAAATCTTCGGCGAGCCAAGGAAAGGAAAAGAAAGAAGAACCTAATAAGAAAAAAGATGAAGATGTACAAGAAGGGGAAGTAGTAGAATGAAGCTCCACTGGCTAACGCCAGTGGTATCTTCTCCACTTGCTTCGTCGGAGC
>CAYISM010000014.1:0-16606 GCA_964366085.1 uncultured Gammaproteobacteria bacterium
CCGCCCTTTATTCTCCATTCTTTCGCTATATAATAAGTTAGTATGAAGCTTCACAAAGATATGAACAATCTGGAGATTGCGGAACTTCTCCGAAGTGTAGCAGCAGCATATCAACTTAAAGACGCTAATAAATACAAGTTTCAGATAATTGCCTATGAAAGGGCGGCTGACGCTATAGAACACGCCACCAGCGAGCTTAAGGACCTCTGGGATGACGGAAAGCTCGAAGACGTATCTGGAATCGGTAAATCCCTCTCGGAGCATTTAGATGAGCTTTTTAGAACAGGCAAATCAAAGCATTTTGAAGAAGTTATGAAAGGGCTTCCTCCGACCATGTTTGAGCTTATGAAAGTTCCCGGAATAGGTGCAAAGACTGCATATAAATTATCCAGTGAATTAGGCATTAGATCGTTAGATGAGCTGGAAAAAATGGCAAAAAAGGGAAAAATATCCAAAATCGAGGGATTTGGTGAACAGTCACAGTCGGATATTTTAAAAGCGATTCAAGAGACCAAAGGTAAAACCAGAAGACATCTTCTTCCGTATGCCACAGCCATCGCAAACGAAATTATAAATTGGATGCAAGAGGAAAGGTCTGTGAAAAGAGCAGATCCTTTAGGGAGCTTGAGGCGTCAGGCTGCAACGGTGGGGGATATCGATATTGCAGTAGCTTCAGATGAACCGCAGGAAGTTTTGGAACATTTTACGAAATATCCAAAAGCCCAAAGGGTTCTTGAGAAAGGAGACCATACAGCCTCGATTATTGTCCCGGGCGATGTTCAAGTTGACCTGATGGTTCAGCCTTCAAACTCTTATGGATCACTTCTTCAACATTTTACAGGCTCAAAACACCACAATATCGCATTACGCGAATATGCATTAAAGAAAGGTTTGAGTTTGTCAGAGTATGGAATTCGTAAGATTCATGATTCAAGATCTAAGATTCAAGAATTTAATACTGAAGAGAAATTTTATAACCACCTTGGTTTAGAATGGATACCGCCGGAGTTGAGAGAGGATAGCGGAGAAATCGAAGCAGCACTAAAAAGCTCGAAAGCTTTTCAGGGTTTACCACATCTTGTGGAACTTAAGGATATTAAGGCAGACCTTCAGATTCATTCGGATTTTGATATAGAAACAAGCCATGATATAGGGGAGTCCTCGATGGAGGATGTAATCAGGAAGGCGGGAGAGCTTGGGTACGAATATCTAGCTTTCACAGAACATAATCCCAGTAAGAGCAAGCATTCAGAAGAACAAATCGTGGAAATATTAAAAAGAAAGCGTGAAAAGATAGAGCAAATAAATTACTCACTTAAAGATATGAACAATTTAAGTGTTCAGACGGTATTTAACAGCCTCGAAATAGATATGCTTCCGGAAGGAGGACTTCCTGTTTCCGAAGCTGGGCTAGAAACTCTGGATTTTGCTCTTGTTTCAATCCATTCTAGTTTTGACTTGTCCAGGGATGCTATGACCAAAAGAGTTCTTTCGGCACTTTCTCACCCGAAAGTTAAAATTTTCGCTCACCCGACAGCAAGAAAGCTCAACGAAAGGGAAGGAGTTGAGCTTGATTGGCCCAAGATTTTTGACTTCTGCAAGAGTAATAACAAATGGATTGAAATAAACGCTGAGCCCGGAAGACTTGATCTTCCTGACACACTGGTAAAAGAAGCTGTGAAAGAGGGTGTGAAATTAACTTTGGGCACTGATGCGCATCATAAAGATGGAATGAATAATATGATTTTCGGAGTTTCTGTTGCAAGACGAGGATGGGCCGAAAAGGATGATATAATTAACTCTCTGACTCTAGAAGAATTTAAAAAGATGTTAGAATAGTTAGAAGGTGGTGATAATTATGGTTATTTATTTAATTATCGGGATTATAGTTTTAATAGCTCTTTGGGCGATTTCAACTTATAACTTTTTTGTTTCGAGTAAGACTCGAGTAAAAGCTTCCGTCCAGGAAATAGGAAACCAACTAAAAAGACAAATTGACCTTATTCCTAATTTGGAGGAGTCGGTTAAAGGTTATCTGAAGCACGAAAAGGATATTTTTGACAAACTTACTGACGCCAGAAAAGCTGTCTCAGCTGCTGTTAAGTCCGGAGATCTACAAAAAATGGCCGATGCAGGAACCAAATTCGCATCAGTTCTTCCGGGTCTTACCATCGCGGTTGAAGATAATCCGGAACTCAAAGGATCCGAAGTTGTTACAAACTTGATGAATGAGCTTAGAGACACCGCCGACAAAGTTATGTACGCAAGACGGCTTGTAATAGATTTAACGGCTGATTATAATGTGCGACGCGCAACCTTTCCATCTAATTTGATTGCCCAAATGCTCAATTTAGAGGAACTACCCGGATTGATTACACCCGAAAAGGGGGAGTTTCTTGAGGTGAAGGAATTAGAGACCAAAAAGCCTCAAATCAAACTAAACTAAACTAAAACTTGTACTACTGTTTACAGTGATAAATTATGGTCAATGTCTACGAAGCAGTTTCAGCCAATAAGACGAAAAGCTACTTTATAGTGGCCGCTTTTTTTGTGTTTGTAGCTCTTGTGGTTTATGTTCTTTCACAAGCCTTTTCATACTATTTAGGCTACCAGCCGGGAGGATTAGGATTTTTAGGTTTAGCCTTAACCGTTTCAGGCTTAATGAGCTTGGGTGGATACTATTTCAGCGACAAAGTGGTTTTGGGCCTTTCTGGCGCAAGACTGGCTGATAGGAAAAAAGATTTTACCTTTTACACCGTAGTTGAGAATTTATGCATTGGTACCGGACTTTCCAAACCGAAACTTTATGTAATTAACGATTCGGCGCCAAATGCTTTTGCAACAGGGAGAGATCCAGAACATGCTGCGATTTGTGCGACAACGGGACTTTTAGATAAGTTAAGTAGAACCGAACTCGAAGGAGTTTTGGCCCACGAACTATCCCACGTTAAAAATTACGACACACGTTTAATGGCAATAGTTGCGGTTCTTGTCGGAATGGTTGCCCTACTTGGTGATTGGTTTTTAAGGATGAGTTGGGGAGGGAGAAGGAGCAGTGATGACAATAAAGGAGTAGGAGGAATTTTTCTGGTTTTGGGATTGGTTTTTGCGATTCTGTCGCCATTTATTGCACAACTTATTCAACTTGCGGTGTCAAGAAGACGGGAATTCATGGCAGATGCAGGAAGTGTTTCTATAACAAAACAACCCGACGGCTTGATATCAGCCCTTACCAAAATTTCTCAGGACAACGAACCTTTGGAAGTAGCAAACAAAGCAACGGCGCATCTGTATATCATCAATCCCTTCAAAGAGAAGGGTCACGGAGCTGTTTCTTGGTTTGCTAACCTTTTCAATACTCACCCACCAATCGAGGAGCGAATCAAGGCTTTAAAATCAATGGTATGATATGAAAGTATGGCGAAACTTACAAAGAAAAATGTTCTCCATGTAGCCAAACTTGCAAATCTAACCTTGACTGACGAAGAGGTTGAAAAATATTTAGAACAGCTTTCAAATATCATTTCCTACATTAGTCAACTTGATGAGGTCGATGTTTCAGAACTTGAACCAACAAGCCAGACCACAGGACTTGAGAACGTTCTTCGAATTGACGAGTTAAAACCGGGAAACTCCTTAGACTTAAAGTATGCATTATCAGGCACAGAAAATACCCACAATGATTATTTTCAGGTGGATGCCGTCTTGGAAGAAAGAAGCGACCCCACTACGCTAAAGCTACGCGGGGCAAGCAAATGAATATGAAGTTACCATTAACAATTAAAGAGACACAAGAAGGACTCCTGAAGAAAGAATTTAGCGCGGTGGAGCTTGTGGACGCATACTTGAACCGGATCAAAAAATTCGATAAAGAGATTAATGCGTTTTTGACCGTTTCCGAGGAAATAGCTTATATGCAAGCCAAACGTATCGATGAATCGATTCATCGAAGTGGTAAAAAAATATTTGATGAGTATTCGCTTTTTGGAGTAACCGTTGCTCATAAAGACTTGTTTTTGACAAAAGGAGTACGAACAACAGCCGGTTCAAAAGTGCTTAAGGATTACGTTCCCCAGTATTCGGCGACGGTGGTAAAACGTATCGAGGAGGCAGGAGCCATAATGATCGGCAAATTAAACTGCGATGCTTGGGCACACGGCTCCTCCGGTGAGAATTCAGATTTTGGTTCTACAAAAAATCCTTGGAATAAAGAATATACATCCGGCGGATCATCCAGCGGGTCAGCTGCTTCCTTGGCCTCAAATTTTTGCCTAATTACAACAGGAACAGATACTTGTGGATCGATAAGACTGCCGGCAAATTACTGCGGAGTTTACGGGCTAAAACCCACATACGGATCGGTTTCCCGATATGGAATAGTTGCGATGGCGTCTTCCCTTGACTCGATTGGTAATTTCGGACGATCGGTTGATGATATTAAACGAGTTTTTGATGTTACAAGAGGAGAGGATGGGCGCGACGCAACAGTTGCGAATTACCAATTTCCAACTACCAATTTCCAACTAAAACCAAAAATCAGAATAGGAATACCAAGAGAGTTTTTTGTTGAAGGATTGGATAAAGAGGTTGAAAAAACAATAATGGAGTCTGTAGATCTTCTGAAAAAAGAGGGAATTGAATTTAAAGAAGTTAGTTTGCCGTCCACAAAGTATGGAATATCTATTTATTATATTATTCAGCCTGCGGAAGTCTCTTCAAATTTAGGGAGATACGACGGAATTAGATATGGCGCAAAAAGAGACAATTTTGGAGACGAAGCAAAGAGAAGAATTATGTTAGGAACTTATGTACTTTCAGCAGGCTATTACGACGAATTTTACTTAAGGGCAATGAAAGTTAGGTCCAAGATTATTCAAGAAGTAAATGCAGTATTTGAAGATGTAGATGCCCTTATTGCACCTGTTGCCCCAACTCCCCCTTTTAAACTAGGAGAAAAAGTAAACAATCCCCTTGAGATGTACTTGACTGATATTTACGCGGCAACGGCAAATCTGTCCGGAATTCCATCAATTGCCATTCCTTCAGGTTTTTCAAAAAAAGGTCTTCCTCTTGGGTTCCAACTCATGGGCCCGAGATTTTCTGAATACACTCTTTTTGCTTTGGGGAAGTTTTACCATGAATTAATTGATTACAAGCCGAGAGTAGCGTTTTAGATATGATTAATGAATTTAAGCCAATTTTAAAAAATGCAATTTTTTTTGGGGCCTATTGGGGCTGCTTCGGTTGATTTTGCCGGCATCGCCATAGTTGTCCCCGCAGCAGTTAAGTGGAAGAGTGTTAGGAGATAATTTTCTTAAACAGGAATGAAAAACTACATACCCGTTATTGGACTTGAAGTTCATATAGAGCTATCAACGAGGTCGAAAATGTTTTGCGGCTGCCCGGCGGAGCATTTTGCCAGAAAGCCAAATACTCAAGTTTGTCCGGTTTGTCTAGGCTTACCCGGAGCTTTACCTTTTGCAAACAAGGAAGCTATCCAAAACTCAATAAAGTTCGCACTGGCTTTTGACTGTGAAATTAACAAATTTTCAAAATTTGATAGAAAACACTATTTCTACCCTGACCTTCCGAAAGGATACCAAATTTCGCAATACGACAGCCCGTTGAGCATCAACGGGAATTTTCAATTTTCAATTTTCAAATTTCAAATTAGGATAAGAAGGATTCATCTGGAGGAAGATACTGCCAAGTTGGTACACCAAACAGTTGATGGCAGAAAGACAACGTTAATTGATTTCAACAGAAGCGGCGTTGCCTTGGTTGAGCTCGTGACGGAGCCTGATTTTACTAATCCCAAGGACGTTGTGGATTTTTTGAAGGAAGTCCAGCTTATTGCAAGATATTTGGGAATTTCAAATGCGGATATGGAAAAAGGATCTATGAGGCTGGAAGCAAACGTATCCCTTGCTACAAGCTACCAGCTACAAACTACTATCGTACCTGATTATAAAGTCGAACTTAAGAATATAAATTCATTTAGATTTTTAACAAAAGCCTTAGAATCGGAACTAAAAAGACAAAAGGAGATATTAGAAAAAGGAGAAAAAGTTCTACAGGAAACCAGAGGATACGATGAAAATACGGGAAAGACTTTTTCTCAAAGAACCAAAGAAGAGGCTCAAGACTACCGTTATTTTCCGGAGCCTGACATTCCTCCGTTAAAGTTTAGCGATGTGGAGATAGAAAAGATTAAAAAAGAACTTCCCGAGTTACCATCTCAAAAAAGAAAAAGATTTATGGATAGTTATTCTCTTCCCTTAGATTATTCAAACATTTTAACAGAGGATGTTGGTAGGGCCGATTATTTCGAAAAAGCAGTTGAGTTGGGATCAAAGGAAAATATCTCGCCAAAACTTATAGCAGACATGATGATTAATAAAAAACTTGACCTAGAATTTTCAGAGCCTGGCGGGTTGATTAGAAAAATAATAGAAGTCACAAAGATAGAATACGCTTCGGAAGATGCAACCAACGAGGCAATAAGAAAGGTTTTGAAGGAAAATCAAAAAGCAGTCGAAGATTATAAAAAGGGAAAAGGGCAGGTTCTGGGATTTCTTATCGGTATGGTGCAAAAAGAGTCGAAAGGAAAAGGAGATCCTAAAAAAATAGAGCAAGCAATTTTGAAGCTTTTCAGAAAGGATTAGAATAAATTAATTATGGCGGAAGGACAAGGAGAGATTAAAGCTCAAGGAAAATACGAAATTTCAGATACGCTTCGTGAGCAAATAGATAAGTTAAAAGATGATGCAGAGTTCAAATCTGACATAGAGTTTTTTTTAGAGTTTCAACACAAAAATCCAAATTTGGCTACTGCAGAGTTAATGGCTTTTTATAAAAGGTTGTCAAAAGAAGATTCTCTTACAAATGTTAAAAACAAACGAGGGTTTGAGGAACAAGCCATTAAAGTACATTCTCATGCACGAAGACACGGAGAACCATATGCCGTGATAGTTGCAGACTTGGATAAACTTAAGGGAGTAAATGACACTTATGGCCACACTATGGGGGATAAAGTATTAAGGGCGATTGCGGATGGCATTAAGAAAGGTATTCGTCCCGAAGATACGGTAGGAAGAATAGGTGGAGATGAGTTCGCGTGTATTCTTCCATCCTACACGGGAGAGGACGCAGAAATAAAGGACACTCGGGCCCGAATAATAAAGACCGTAAGAGAAGAGTTGAAAAACGTATTTAAGGATCATCTGTTAAGTTTAGTTGATATTTCTCTTGGAGTTGCCCAATGGCGGGGAGAAGAAACTTTTGAAGAGGTTTTTAAAAAGGCAGATCAAGAGGCCTATAAAGCCAAAGGGGCAAAAAGATAATGGCTAAAAAATTTGTACATCTGCATGTTCATACTGAATACTCTCTTCTTGACGGTCTTTCAAAAATAAGCAAATTAATAAGTCATATAAAAAGAAACGACATGAACTCTGTAGCTATAACAGACCACGGAACGATGTATGGGGTAGTTGAGTTTTATAAAAAGGCTATAAAGGAAGAAATAAAACCGATTTTGGGAATGGAAGCCTACACAACCAACATTAACTTAAGGGAAAGGCCGGAAAGGGGGAAATTTAAAAATTTTCATTTACTACTCCTGGCAAAAAATAAAGAAGGTTACCAAAACTTGATGAAATTAACGTCGATTGCTCACTTGGAGGGCTATTATTACCGCCCCCGTTTTGATAGAGAAACTTTAAGCAAATATTCGAAAGGCTTAGTTTGTACTTCAGCCTGTCAACAGGGCGAAATTGCTCAAGCTTTGATTTCGGATGATTACGCTAAAGCAAAAAAGAATGCAGAGTGGTTTCTGGATCTTTTTGGAAAGGATTATTATCTTGAGGTTCAAAGACACGAATATAAAAAATTTGTAAATGATGTAGACAGCGAAGAAATTAAAAAAAACCTTAACGACACTTCTGAATTTGAGGGGAAAATTAATAAAGGAGTGGTAAAACTTAGCAGAGAACTGGGAATTCCGATTGTTGCTACGAATGATACCCATTATATAGCAAGGCAGGATGCAACTGCGCAGGATGCGTTGGTTTGTATAGCAACAGGGAAAAATGTTTCAGACACAAAACGACTAAGATTTATAGATACGCCAACCTTTTATCTTAAAAGCCCGGAAGAGATGAAAGATCTATTTGGCGATTTGCCGGATGCGCTAGAAAACACGGTTAAGGTTGCAGAAAAATGCGAAATTACTCTCACTTTGGACAAATGGTTTTTCCCTCAATTTCCAAAAGAAGAGGGAAAGAGCTATGATGAGGTTTTGGAAGAGAAAGCTTGGGAAGGAGTAAAAGAAAGATTTAAGGCTCCGACAGATGAGATAAGACAAAGGATTAAATATGAACTTTCTACGATTAAGTCTAAAGGATATTCGACTTACTTTTTGATAGTTTCTGACATGGCCCGCTGGGCTGACGAGCACGAGATTGTAACCAACACCAGGGGCTCAGCCGCCGGTTCGCTGGTTTCCTATGTTCTGGGGATAGTTGATATTAATCCTCTCACCTACGACCTTCCATTTGAAAGGTTTTTGACCCCTTGGAGACCCTCACCTCCCGATATCGACTTTGATATAGCCGACGACAGACGCGAAGATGTAATTAATTACATTACCGAAAAATACGGACACGATAAGGTCGCGCAGATATGTACTTTCGGTAGAATGTTAGCGAAGGCCGCAGTTCGGGATATTTCAAGAGTTCTGGGGTATCCATATTCAACAGGAGATAGAATTGCAAAACTTATCCCACTTGGGTCACAAGGATTTCCCATGGATATCGATAAAGCGATAAACATGTCTTCCGATCTTAAGGCCTTTTATGGGTCTGATGCGGACGCCAAAAAAGTGATAGATCTGGCAAAGCAAGTAGAAGGAAACGCCAGACATATATCGGTCCACGCTGCCGGTATTGTTATAGCGCCTTCCGATATAACTGACTTTACTCCGGTTCAGCTTGACCCGGAAGGGAAAAGAAAAATAACTCAATACGACATGGAGTCGTTAGACCCTAATATTTCTCCAAAGGAAGCTGTCGGGCTTTTAAAGTTTGACCTTTTGGGTTTAAGAAACCTTTCAATTTTGGGAGCTGCCATTAAAATTGTAAAAGTTACTCGAGGAGTAGATATTGATTTTCATAATTTGCCCCTGACCAACAAGAAAACATACGAAATGCTTTCAAAAGGAGACACAATGGGAGTTTTCCAGCTTTCGGGAGGCGGCATGACAAAATATTTGAAAGACCTTAAGCCAACACGCGTTGAGGATTTAATGGCAATGGTTGCCTTATATAGACCGGGACCTATGTCCCAAATTCCTGAATATATAGAAAGAAAAAATAATCCGGGAAAGGTATCTTATTTTGATCCTCGAATGAAAGAATATCTGGGAAAGTCCTACGGACTTTTAGTTTACCAGGATGACGTATTTATGACCGCAATTAAAATAGCCGGTTACACCTGGGAGGAAGCGGATAAATTCAGAAAAGCAGTGGCTAAAAAAATTCCCGCTGAAATGGAAAAACAGCGACAGAAATTTATTGAAGGTGCAATCGTAAACGGTATGCAAAAAGACAGAGCGGAAGAGCTTTTCAAACTGATAGAACCTTTCAGCGGATACGGATTTAACAAAGCTCATGCCGCATCTTACGGCATGCTTGCTTTTAGAACTGCCTTTATGAAAGCCAATTATCCTGTAGAATTCATGGCGGCTCTTCTTACGGCGGAGTCGGGAGATAACGACAAGGTTTCCTCAGCTGTTAATGAATGCAAAAGAGTGGGGATCAAAGTATTGCCTCCGGATATCAACGAAAGCGATGTTGGATTTAAAATCGTGGAAGATAAGGACTCTCTTGATGGAAGGGCCATGAGGTTTGGTTTGAATGCAATTAAAAACGTGGGAAAAGCATCAATTGAGGCGATTCTTGAGGCCAGAAGTCAAGAAAAATTTAGTACCTTTGCGGATTTTTTGAGCAAAGTTGACTCCCGCCGTGTAAACAAAAAAGTCCTGGAAAGTCTTATTAAAGTCGGAGGGTTATCCTCTTTTGGGAGTAGAGCGGCTCTTTTAACCTCTATGGAGGAGGTGAGGAGTAAAGTTACTAAGCCAAAGGGAGGACAAGAAGGTCAGCAGGCTTTATTTGAAGCTTCCGAGGCTAGTTATAAAAAAACTATTCAGGAAACGAAACTTACGGATGTTGCCGAGTTTAGCCAAGAAGAGTTGCAGATCCTTGAGCGCCAGCTTCTGGGTTTTTCAATTTCAACGAGGCCGCTAAATTTAGTTTTGTCTCCTTTTGAAAATTTTATTAGTCATAAAATATATGAGATTTCTCAAAATCAGAACATAGGCGATAAAGTAAAAATTGCCATTGTTGTTAGTGAAATAAGAATAGTAGTAACGAAAAGAGGTGGCCAAGAGATGGCTTTTGTCAGGGTGGAAGATGAGACGGGTTCATTGGACTTGGTAATATTTCCTAATTTATTCAAAATTACAAAAGACTTACTAATAGTAAATAAACCTCTTCTTGTAACTGGAAAAGTAGACAATAGAGAAGACGCGGTCTCGCTTATTGTTGACAGCCTAGAAACAAAAGAAACCTTAGAAAGTAAGGACCAAAATCTTTTTGTTAATATTCCTAAAGGGACACAAGCCTCCTCCTTGAGGAATCTAAAGAATTTGCTAATCGAAAATCCGGGCAGTCAAAAAGTTTCTTTGGTTTTCGAAGGAAAGAAAGATAAGGTAGACTTAGCAATCAAAGTGGCTTGGACCGAAAATTTGGCGCATCAAATTGCTCAAATTCTGGATTCTTCAATCAAGCCTTGAAGCAAGTGCCTCTCGTGTAGTACAATAAGAGCGAAAGTGTCATTAAGAACTACTCATAATCAAATTGAATTCGGAGTGGGAGACTCTGTCCGAGTTCATCAAAATGTAAAAGAAAAAGAAAAGACCCGACTTCAGATTTTTGAGGGTATGGTAATTGCAATTAAGGGAAAGCAAGTAGGCAAAACAGTTACTGTAAGAAGAATAGGCGCGGCAAATATCGGAATCGAAAGAATTTTTAATTTAGGCTCCCCTCTTATTGAAAAGGTAGAAGTAGTTCGAAAGGGTACAGCCGGGGTAAATAGGTCGAAACTGTATTACATTAGGGATAAAAGCAAGAAAGAAATTGAGAAGATATATTCAAGAGCTCACGTAAGGTTGACTTCAAAAACTCAAACTGCCGATGCTTCTAAAAAGGGAAAAAAGTCCAAGTCTAGGACTAAATAAGAATAGTAAGAGATATTTCGGGGACTTAGGTGAAAATTTCGCCAAAGAGCTTCTTGTAAGCAGTGGTTATAAGATTGTTACATCAAATTTTAGATCGTTGTTTGGCGAAATTGACATAATTGCCGTTAAAGATGGGGTATTGGTTTTCGTAGAAGTGAAAACCAGATGGAGTAATAAATTCGGAGCTCCCGAAGAAGCTGTTGATAAACGCAAACTTGGAAAAATTAAAAAGGCGGGAGAATTTTTTTCACTCACCCACCCTACCCTACCCAAAAAATTAAGAATCGACGTCGTTGCAATTGAAGTACGGAAAGGAAAAGTAACCAGTGCAAAAATCATCCCGGTATATTAGTCGCAAGGTGATAGAATTTATTTTGATGTTAATTTTAGGGATCGATCCCGGAACTGCAACCACAGGATACGGACTTCTAAAGGCCGACGCTCCAAATTTTGAAGTTATTGAATTCGGACTGATTGAAACCGACAAAAACGGTCATCCCGGAAAAAGACTTGAGACAATATTTGAAAGTATGACGGAACTACTTAAAAGATTTTCCCCTGACGTAATTGCTATGGAAAAACTTTTTTTTGCTACGAATGCCAAAACGGCAATGGCCGTTGGACAAGCGCAAGGAGTTATGTTTTTAGCTGCCAGCAAAATGAAAGTTGAAGTATTTGAGTATGCTCCGGGGACTATAAAAAAAATGATAGCCGGGGATGGACGGGCTGATAAAAAAATGGTACAAAGATCTTTAAGAGAACTTTTGGGAGCCAAGGTCAGAAGTAAGGCCAAGAAAAGAACCCATTTTGATAATTCGGCCGATGCTTTGGCTGTTGCTCTGTGCCATTCATACAAGATAAATCAGATCGGGGGTGAGAAATATGGATTTTAAAATCGGAAAAGTTACTCATTATTACGACAAAATAGGTGTGGCGATCGTGGAGTTGGATGCAGATTTAGCTGTGGGTGACAAGATTAAATTTGTTAGGGGCGGGGAAGACTTATTTGATCAAACTGTGACCTCAATTCAAATAGAACACGAAAAGAAAGACACCGCTGGCAAAGGAGATGTGGTAGGATTAAAAACTGATGTTGTCGTTAAAGAAGGCGCGGAAGTCTATAAATTGGGGTAGATATCAGGATTTAAAGATATTAAAATACAGGATGCTTGGTTATGGCTAAAAGAGGTAAGGGTAAAATTCGCTGGACACAAGCACCTGATGTTAAGCGAAGAATCGTAGCACTTGCTAAAAATCTTCAGATCACTTGGGTGAGAAATTCGAGAATCTTCTGTTTTAGGTCAGTAAACGCAAACACGAATGCTTACGCAAGAATTTGGGGACTTCCAAGAATCTGGCAGCAGGCATTGGATCTTGAACCGGCCTATCTTCTGGAGGTAATATCGGAAAAATTTGACAGGCTTTCACAAATTGAGAAGGCTAAGGTTCTTCTTCACGAATTAACTCACATTCCTAAGAATTTTTCAGGGAGTTTAGTGCCACACATAAGGCATGGAAAAAGAAGTTTTCATGGTAAAGTTGATGAATTAATAAGTAGATATTTAAGAAATAAATGAAAATCATATTTTTGCATGGAGAAGATACCAGCAAGTCCTATGAAAGACTTCATAAATTCATTGAAACTGCAAAAAAAAGGTCGTGGGAAGTTAACTATGTCGATGAATCTAATTTATTGCTGCAGGAAACTTTATCCTCGGCCTCACTTTTTGCTGCGGAGAGGTTTTACATTTTAAGGGACGTTAGAAGACTAGGCAAAAAGGAAATTGAGTGGCTAAACAAAAAATATGCTGATTTATCGGGTAATTTTATAATTTATCACGAGGGAAAGGTCGGCGCTACTTTTCTGAAAAGTTTGCCCAAAGATACTAAGGTTGAAGAATTTAAACTACCAAAGATCATTTTTTTGTTTTTAGAATTATTTTATCCCGGAAATTTTAAGAGTTGCCTTATGACTTTTCATAAGGTTATAGAAATCGAGCCGATAGAATTTGTTGTAGCGCTTCTTGGGCGACACTTAAAAGATCTTTACCTGATTAAAATAGACGAGGGATCACTTGCAGCCTACCCATCCTGGAGAATTTCTAAATTAAAAACCCAATCAAAAAAATTTTCAAAAGAAGAACTCAAATCTATAATTAACGAACTTAGCGAAATCGATATTTTATCAAAAACTTCTAAACTGAATATTATTAATTCTCTTGACCTTCTTATCGTTTCGAAGTTAAAATGAATTGTGAAACCTCTTGCCGAGTTAACTAAAGCTGACATTAAAAACATAAAACTTGTCTGTTTTGATGTAGACGGGGTAACAATTAAAAAAGGAACAATTATCAGGGAGGAAGAGACAAGACAGACCACAACTTTAACCTTAAAAACCAGGCTGTTGACAAAAGACGTTAAAGAAAAACTAATCGAGATTAAGAAATATTTCTTTGTGGCAATTAATAGCGGCCGAAGCACGATTTATCTAAAAGATGTATTTGGTGACCTGCTTTGGGAAAATATTGCTCTCATTGGAGAAGTTGGAATATTTACTCTGTCCAGAGGTGAGCTTGTACAGCACGAGAAATTTGATTCTGGGACTCTTTCTAAAATGAGAAATATTAGGTTTAAGCTTGAAAAATATGCCGATGAGTCCCGCGTATCTGAGGCGTTCGAGCCTAAACAATTTTTAATTACTTTACATACAAAATCGGAAGATAAAAAGGTATACGAAATAGTTAAAGGAGTGGATCCGGAAGGTGAATTTTCAGTAATCTGGAGCGGAGAAGCCTTTGATATTTTGCCTTCTCGGCTTAATAAAGGAACTGCCCTTGTTAATCTCTGTTTATACTTAAATCTAAATCCGTCCCAAACAATAGCAATCGGAAATGGCGATAACGATCGGGATATGATCGACACAGCCGGAATAGGAGTTACGACTGAACCAGAAGTTTTAAAAGCGGATTACTATACATCTACATCAAAAGAAGAGCATTTGGGAGGAATTGAACTAATAGATAAGCTTTTGGAGTTGATCAAATGATTGACTTAGACGATCTTGGACAAATTTCCAATTTAGACAAGGGTAATGTTCTCGGCTCGATTCAAAGGCTGGGAGAGCAGATATCACAAGCATGGAGCGAAGTTAACGAACTAAGAACCCCTGATTCCTGTAGCCTTGCAAAAAACGTAGTAATTACCGGAATGGGTGGTTCTGCTTTGGGAGGAAGGATTGTTGATTCGTTAGTTTATGATAGAGTAAGAGTTCCGATAGAAACACTTACAGAGTTCGTTCTTCCAAACTATACCGATAAAAATACATTAGTTATAGTTTCGTCTTACTCCGGCAATACGGAGGAAACAATGTCTGCAGCGCATGAAGCTTTGGCGAAAGGTGCTCAAATTTTCGGAATTACAACCGGAGGAAAGCTCAAAGTATTTTTAGAAGAAAATAATTTACCCGGTTATATTTTTAGTGCCTCAAATAATCCTTCGGGACAGCCCAGAATGGCTTTGGGTTACTCTGTTTCCTCAGTCCTTGCCCTTCTTTCAAAGTGTCAATTTATCCATTTAACCGACAACGAAATTGGCCAAGCCGTCAGTAATTTAAATTCTCTTTCGCAAGAATTTGACATAAGGAATCCGCAAAAAGTTAACATTGCCAAGAAATTGGCTAAGAAGCTAAAGGGTAAAATTCCGGTACTAATTGCAAGCGAACATTTGGTAGGAGCCGGCCATGCCGTCAAAAACCAGTTTAATGAAACTGCCAAAACATTTTCAACTCTTTTTGATTTACCAGAACTAAATCACCATCTAATGGAGGGACTTAGAAATCCGGCCGAAGTAAAAAGTTATTTACATTTCCTGTTTCTGGAATCTTTATTGTATTCAAATGAAGTTCAGAAACGCTATCCTCTCACAAAGGAAGTTGTCGAAAAAAACGAAGTTGAATATTCCAGTTATGTTCTAAAGTCTTCAAAAAAACTGGATCAAATTTTCGAACTTCTTTGTCTGGGAGCTTATTTGTCTTTTTATTTGGCCATGCTTTATGACATCGATCCCCAACCTATTCCCTGGGTGGACTGGTTTAAGGACCAACTTGGTTGACTGGTTTAGCCTCAAAAGGTTAGCCCTTAAAGGAGTATCTCCAGTTCATCTTTTTTGTTGTTTCGCCGAGAAAGAAAGATTCTTCTTTGTTGAAAATGAAAATAATGTCCAAATTACTGAAACCGCAACAAGACATCCAATTACCAAATTAAATAAACACAAATATCCACCATCAATCATTCTTCCTGCGATCATAGCTGCCATTACATAGGGAATTTTAGTAAACAAGGCGATAGTGGAAAGTGCGGTCGCTCTATATTTAGAAGGTAATTCTCTATTTACCACGATTGATACCCAAGGACTGGCTAGATTTCCAGACATGGCAATGGCCAGCATGACTAGAAACCCATAATATCCAAGAGGCATAGCAGCAAACAAAAACCCAACCGCAAGCAGACTGGTCAAGAGAACCAACCCTGCTACATCACTTAATTTGTCTCTCATCTTGGGAATTAGTCCCACTACAATAGCACTTATGATACCAAGAATTGCCCCAATTACTGCCTGCTCTGTGGCAAAAAAGCCAAAGTGAATGGCGATGGCTGGTTTAACTAAACCGTAACTGTAGAGGTAATAAATTCCCAACAAAGCAAATATTATAGGAATATAAGGGCGTAAGTATGGAGTAACCAATTGCTTTGCTCCTTCTGCCATTTGTCTAAAGTAATTTCTGAATGAGAATTTCTCTGTATCTATGGAAGGTTCTTTCAGCCAAAATGAAGCAACGAATCCAAACAGATACGCAAAACCCCATGCATAATGAGGCAATCTAAAGTTATGTTTGTACATTACTGCCCCTACGAGAGTAGTAACAACTATGGCCACGATTCCTATCACACTGCTTGCCGAAATAACTTTGTCATATTGGTTATCTTCCTTTTTCTCTTTAAGTGAGTCGTAAGCCATCGCCTCCGCGGATCCCGAGTAAAAAGCCCACCCCGCTTGAGTTATTAAGAATCCAATAAATATGGGTAGAGCGCTGTTGGCTGAAGCAATTAGCATGACGCCAATAAATCCTAAAATACATGAAGCCAAAATAGTTTTCTTTTTGCCGATAAGATCGGAGATAGCTCCCGTAGGAACCTCTATAACCAATCCAAAGGCAAATGCCAAAGCATCTACTACTCCTAAACGCCCGTAAGTCATAAATCTGGTCCAGAAAAAGATCCAGTTTCCTGCAATAAACCAGCTATTGTTAACTAG
>CAYISM010000015.1:0-14134 GCA_964366085.1 uncultured Gammaproteobacteria bacterium
TTTGGCAATGTGGGAACTCTGGTTTGCTTTAGGATAGGAGTAACAGACGCCTCTTATTTGGCGCACGAATTCTCGCCGGTTTTCGGGGAAGATGACCTATTAAATGTTGAAAGGTATCACGCCTATGTCAAAACAATTGTAAATAACGAGCCTGTTCCTCCTTTCTCGATGGATTTGACAAAAGATTTAACCAAGATCAAACAAACGGAAAATCCGAGGGTTGCAGAGATAATTAAAGAAATGAGCAGACTAAAGTATGGACGCGATATGAGGTTGGTCGAAGCTGAGATAGTAAGAAGAGCGAAACTATGAAGCTCCTTCGACTTTAATAAAGGTTTTTGTTCAAATCTTCATCCTTGGCTAGTAAATTAGTCTTAACCGATTTGATGATTTAAATCATTGGAGCAAACTCATAGTAAATAGCAAACTGTAACATGTCAAAATTTGTGGAGCCGCTTGGAGTCGAACCAAGTACATCGACTTTATGACAGTTTTGCTGAAGGCTTTGTGGAGCCGGATGGATTCGAACCATCGACTTCGATTTTATAAGAATCGCACTCTGCCACTGAGTTACGGCTCCAACTTTCGCTAGCTGAAATTATACCACAAACAAGCCTGATTTGACTTCACGGCTTATAGTGATAGAATAAAGCCAATTCCTAGAGGGAATTGTATTTTTTTGTTGCACGTTAACATGCTCCAAGAAAAAATCTTCGGTGGGGGATATGAGTTCCGACGAAATGCTGTCGGAATTTATCGACCCCCCACTGGAGGAAGACACAACGTTCGGAGTAGAGGAAATGAACCTCAATCCCCTTGTAGAACATGTACGGAAAAGCGAAGGCCAAACCGCAGCGGAATTGCTGAGGAAAATTCAGAAGCGGGGTAAATCTGGCTTTCGCATATCTCAGGCTGAGGCCTGGAGGAACACTCACGTACAGGCGCTTTTGAGGGCGGAACTCATTGTCTGTTGCGAAACTGACATGAGGGACTGGATCCGCCTCCAGCTCAACATTCCGAAAATTCGGGAAGAATTGAAGATGTTTCAGTAAGAAACCACCATCACCTCCAGTGGGGTGGAAACTTTCGATGCTGAAATGCATCGTTGTAGTCCGCCTTTGCCAAGGCGAGACGAATATCTTATCAACTCACGCCCTTCGGCAAAAAGGGTTCACCAAGTTTTTCGGAAAGGAAGTGGTGGCGATGAAAAAACTCCTATGGATTTTTCCTGTCGTGCTCTTCGTCATAGGGGGCTATATGTGGCTGAGCCAAATTAAAGATCAGTTCACATTAGGCTCGCCGTTTGTCCCATCAGGTCAGCTCATGGAGCTTGATGATGGGAGCGTCGTCTTTGTCTGCAACACGGCCGACGGTCGCATGTTCTGGGAAGCTGACCCGAAGACCCAAGAGATGTTCGATAGGTTCTACGAACCAAAGGGGATGTCTGGAGTTGACGGATGGGCGTCGCAAGCATGCCCCGCAAGCATTTCAGCGACTACAACCTCCGACTTTGGAAACGTAGCGATTACTGCAATCAATTCAGGTATGGAGTTGGGGTTGACGATTGCAGTCGTGATTGGGGGACTTATTGCGTTACTGTTTATCGTGGGATACGGCTCATTCGGAGTCAGGGTAACGGGCGAAGGGGGAAGAAGTGTGGATGCACACTTCTCAGGAGTCGGAGAAAGAGCAATGGAGGCAGCTGGCGAAGCGGCCCAGGCCATAGCACGAATTGGCGAGAGAACCGGAGGGTACGCCCTGCCGCCAGTTGAACGAATCATGCCGGTGATTGCACCGCCAGCTCCACCTTCCCACCAGGTGATCGTCATCCAGGCACCGCCCGTGCGGCAGGCTCTCTCATCGCCGTCTAGAGGAGACGTTATCGACTATGAGGAGGAAAAATAGAAGAACTTGGAGCAAAGTTCGAATCCGTGGGGTTGGTTTACCAACAAGCTAAGTCAATCCCACGGAGTTTCATCAAAGAAAATTTTTTATCCAAGTTTTTTCTGATAAGACTGAAATGAGAGAATTTGAATTAAAAATAATAGATATAAATTCCAACCCAAAAAGAAAGGGAGAAGTTAAGATATTGGGAATCCCCGTAATACCAGGAAAACGTATACGTTGGTATGAACGTTCGACCGAGGCGAGAAGAATTAAACAAGGATCACAAGACGCCTATTTAACTGGAAAAGTGGAAATAAAAAGAAAAGGAAATCAAATAGCTGCTGCAATTAAAAAATTGGGAGAACAGGCAAGAGCGGATTTGGAAGTGGAAAAGGTCAAACTTAACTTTGAAGCTTACGAAGAGCGTAAAGCAGACAGACTTTGGATTAGACATTTGAAAATTCAATATGGAAGTACGAGAAAAGCAGAAGAAGAGTTTCTGAGACAACACGGTTTGTCTCCAGAGGCATCAAAGGGACATACGTTTGAAGAGTTAACAGGAATAAAGTTACAAAGGGGCGATGATCTAGGAGGAGACCTGAAAATTTTAACCCCAGAGGTAAAATAATTTGACTATGGAGATTAGTAAGTAGTATTATTGGCCCACAAAATTGAAATGACACTCGAACAGAAGCCGAAAGATATAAAAGGAAGATCCCAAAGGGCAGGGAACGGTAATAGTGGAGAGAATGGTAATAATGGTAATAGTAGAACTGTCAAGGATGCGAAGTTGAGAGTAATTTATGAAGGCGACGATCAACGTAAATGGCACTATCTTCTTTTGACTCCTTCTGGTCAAGAAATCATTCTCCAGAAAAACGATGCCATGGTTTTGTCTCTTGCTTCGGAAGTGACAGAGTCGGTCATCGATGTTACACAAGCTTTGGGACCGGTAGAGATTGGTGTAAAGGTTATAGATCTTCTTCGTCAAAGAGGTATTAAGTTTGAAGGTAATATATTAGAAGCTTATGATCTTCTCGGAGAGGTGCACGACAGATGGTTAGTGCTTGAGCAGAAACGAACAGAAGGGTATAAACAAAGTTTAACACAGAGTACATTGAAAAATCTTTCCCAGAAAATTGGGGTAACGGGATGGGGATGGTTAAGACTAAACCCGGCAGAAAGAGAGTCTATAGCTACTTTTTACCAAAGTATTACTGTTGCGGCACTAAAGGGTTTTGTGGATGATGATGCCGTTGCCGCTTCAAAAAGAGTTAAGCAAATACACAATAATCTTCGAACTCGTCTAGGGTGGCTTGCTAGTCTGGGTCTTAACTTGGGGGAGGTCTTGGGACCAGCGAGAGATGGGATTTCACAAACTCTTGGTGATGCTAAAAGTGCTATTATCGATGCTACTCATCAAATCCCAACTGCAGCGGGTAAGGGACTTGGGGGTTTAGCGGGAGGATTTTGGGGGGAATTTAACAAACAAAGAAAACCCGGAGAGGAAGAGGGCGAGAGATTTGTTAGCGAGGAAGAACAGGGTTAAATTCTACTTGTTTCTTAAGTTTTATACTTCTAATTAATTAGCGATCCTTAAAGTTCTTCGAGGACCTGTTTCTTTCCGGACTCCGTAACTTGCGCAAGTTCAAGATAGCGCTCGGTTGTAGAAAGTCTTTTATGTCCCGCAACTTGGGAAAGTAAGATCAAATCAACTCCCGCTTTTAGATTTTGGACAATAAAAGTTGTTCTTAAATCGTTTACCGAATAATTGGGAACTTCGGCTTTTTGCATATATCTGTCAATTGCAGCTCTAATATTTCTTACCGCCAGGGGCTTGCCGTTTTTACTTACAAAAACATAATCACTGTCTGCTTTTGGTCTTTTTGGAAGGAAGGCTTCAACTGCAGATTTTGCGGAAGAATTAAGAGGGATTGTTCTTTGGGGCTGGGTTGCATAGCCTTCGATTGTAACTTGATTATCTGAAACATTGGAAAGCTTCAAGTTTGCCACTTCTGAAATTCTAAGTCCGGCCTGTAAAATCAACTCAACCATTGTGGCGATTCTGGCGTCACCTCTAACTACGTCCCTTAGGGCTCTATATTCAAGAGGGGAGAGAAATTTGGGAAAAGAGGGCTCGATTTTGGGATGAGCAACACTGGTTGAAGGATCGCTTGTGATTTTTCCGTTTGCAATCAAGGACCTAAAAAAAGTCTTAATTGCGTTTAGCTTTCTGGAAACGGATTTCGGTGTGTACTTTTGAGCCAAAAGAGTGTCTCGAAAGGTCTCAAGATCGGAAGGGGCGACAGAATCAACTGTAACTTTGTTTTTAGCTTGCAAAAAAGACAATAGCTGTTCCAAATCGGCCCTATAGGCAAGAACCGTTGAAGGAGAACGACCTTTGTCTTTTAAACTTTGAATAAATTCCGGAACCAGGTTTTTCAATATTTCTTGTGACATAATTGGGACAGTAATGATAGGATAAAAGCTATCGGGTATATTCTAGCACAAATTTTCCAAAGGTCAATATTATGAGATGGTAAACAATTTCTTTCAAAAGGTCAAGGTCAAAATCGGTAGTCTCAAGAATCTGGTTTTCTTTGGACTTATCCTTCTTCTTTCGTTTTCGCTTTTAGGAAGCATTCAAAGAATGCTAAACATTAAAAATGCGATCAAAAAGGAGGAAACAAGACTGGTAAAATTAAGAAAAGAAAATGAGGAGCTAAAGAAAAGAGCTGAAGAGGTAGGGAAGGATATATTTTTTGAAAAGGAGGCAAGAAACAAACTTGGTTTGGGTAAAGAAGGGGAGACAATTGTTGTTTTACCCGATGACGAAACTCTTAGAAAATTAGCTCTAAAGAGAGAAGAGGAGCAAGATACCCTTCCGGATCCGAATTGGAAGAAGTGGTTAAAGCTGTTTCTTTAAAAAGAAAAGTCAAAATTATTGGGAATGTTAGTTGTGCCAGCGAGAGGATTTGAACCTCTAACCATGGCCTTATGATGACCCCGCTCCACCGTTGAGCTACGCTGGCAAATCTTGTTCCAAACCAAAGACAATGTTGCGGGGCCAGGAGTCGCGCCTGGCCTGGAAGATTATGCTTATCTGTAATCTCAAATTACTTTGAGTGTCGGACTATATCATTCCCCTACCGGACGGTAGGGGATTTGGCGTTTAGTCTCTACGGACTCGCCCCGAAAGGGGATTGCCTCGGTATTGACCCGTTAGATAACTTCGTATCTAATGGGTTGTCCACCGATACAGCCAAATTCTCATCTCGACATTACTATCGAGTGGGCCCATTCTACTAGCCTTCCGTGCAACTCTACACTACCCCGCATGTAAACTAACAGCTGAATTATATGTTAAAAGTGGTGAATACTCAAGTAGAAAAAAGAAACGGTATCTATGGTACAATAGTACTTGATGGCCAAATTTGAACAAAAAATAGAGGCGAGAAATTTAAGAAAAGAGGGGAAAAGTATAAAACAAATTGCGAAAGAGTTAAATGTTTCTACTAGTTCTGTTAGTGGGTGGTGTCAAGATATTGTGCTTTCTGAAGATCAAATATTAGAGTTAGAAAAACATGCCAGGGACCCAAATTATGGAAGGAGACTCGAAAATTCTCTTAGACAACGAAGAGAACGAATCCTAAAAACTGAAAAATTGATGAAAGATGGAGTAAAAGAGATCGGAAGTATAACTAGAAGAGAATTATTCATAGCGGGAATAGCTCTTTATTGGGCTGAAGGATTCAAAAAAGATAATCAGGTCGGATTTGCTAATTCCGATCCTGGTATGATTAATTTTTATATTAAATGGCTGTATAAGTGTTGTGGGATTAAGCTACAGGACTTAAATCCAAGGGCTACCGTCAACATAAGCCATAAAAATAGAATAAATGTAATTCAGAAATATTGGTCCGAAGCCACAAGAATACCATCAAAGAATTTTGGAAAACCATTTTATCAAAACACTAAGTGGAAGAAAGTTTATGAGAACCCAAATGAGTATTATGGCGTTCTAAGAGTGAGAGTCCGAAGAAGTACCGATTTATTGAGAAAAATTCACGGCTGGGTTGAGGGTTTGAAGCTTCAAGCTTAGTCTGGTAAAATAAAATTGTTTGTCAGCGTAGCTCACCGTACAGTGTTTACTTCCTCGCTAGGTCTACGTCCTCGCCTCGGAAGAGCACGTAAACGGGCAGACAGTGGCGGAGCGGGGTCATCATAAGGCCACGGTTGTGGGCCTGCCCTGCATACACGCTCTTGTGACGCAAACGCGCAGCATTTGGGAACGAGTAAGTGTTGTACGGGGTTCGACTCCCACCCCTGCCACATAATTCCATCCATCCTCTTCGTGTTTCATTTCCAGTCTCAACGATGGTACAATCTGTTAGCTATGGTTAAAAAGAGAGTTTTATCTGGAATTAGAGCAACTGGCCGCCTGCATTTGGGAAACTATTTGGGTGCGGTTAAGGGTATGTTGGCATTGCAGGAAAATCCGGAATATGAAACCTTTTATATGGTTGCCGATCTTCATACTCTTACTACTCCTTATGATCCCAAGACTTTAAACCAAAATATCCGTGAAGTTATTTTGGACTATCTTGCAGCCGGCCTTGATCCTGAAAAATCAACAATTTTTATCCAATCTCAGGTTCCCGAGCACATCGAGCTTTCCTATCTTTTTTCAACGGTTACCACAATTGCCCGGATGCAGCACCTTCCGACTTATAAAGATAAAGTGAAGCAATTTCCTGAAAGTAACACAATGGCCCTTCTTTATTATCCGGTCTTGATGGCAGCTGATATTTTGATTTACAAAGCGGGTCTTGTTCCGGTCGGAATTGATCAGGAGCCACACTTGGAAGTAGCTCGCGAAATTGCCCGAAAGATGAATTCCGAGTACGAAACTGATTTTCCGGAGCCAAAAAGATTCGCGACAAAAGGGGAATACGTACCTTCACTAGCGGGGGAAGGGAAGATGAGTAAAAGTGTTGAGGGGAGTTTTATAAATTTAACCGACGATCTTGAAACTATCAAAGAAAGACTCACGGGAGCTCCAACCGATAGTGGTAAGGGTGATAAAATTTCTGAAACGGGAGGAGTTGCCAATCTCCTTAAGTTTGTCGAGCTTTTTCAAGGAGAAGAAAGAAGGAAAAAATACGAGGAAGAATATACATCGGAAGGTATAAAATACTCCGAATTAAAGGCAGAACTTGCAGAGGCAATTTATAAAGAATTAGAGCCAATTCAGGAGAAAAGAAAGGTTTACGAAGACAATCCGTCTTTGGTTGATCAGATTTTAAAAGAAGGAGCAGAGAAGGCAAGAAAGGTCGCCAGTCAAACAATTAGGGAAGTAAAAGAAAAAATGGGATTGGGGTAATTTCTAATTAACCTAATTAATCTGATGTCTAATCAAATTTCATTTGACGAATTTCAAAAAGTCGATGTTCGTATTGGAACGATTAAGAAGGCAGAAGTTCCCGAGTGGAGTCATTGGGCAATGGAGTTAATTGATGGGATTTTTAAAAATTACTTCACAATTTCATCAAGTAAAATAATCTTAACTCCTTTAAATCTTTTTAAATTTTTATCGTTTGTCAAGAATGATTTACAGCCTGATTCTTTTGCCAAAGTCAATTGATAAGCATCTGGAAGGTTTAGGCTATATTCTGCCCTTATTTTTGCGGCTTCTACTGCTGTTTCATAAGATGGATTTAATATTGTTAAGTTTGGGATATGCGAGAAAGCTTCCAAATATAGATCCACCAGTTCATACGCATTTTCTTTGTAGGGCTTTGTCAAAACTTCTGTAACAGTGATTGTTGAGGTAAACGCAGTTGTTTTGTTGGACGAAAGCATACTAAAAATTGGTTTTACAACATCATGATATCGTGGGTGTTGTTCAAAAACATAAATAAAACATGAAGAATCTAAAAAAATGGGCGGGTTCATCTTGTCTTCCTATCCCGTCTTCCCTGTTTGATGTATTTGTCCACATCAACACCTTTCCAAACTTCCTTCCCAAGTCCGCTTAGGTAGTTGCCCCAATCCTGCGGAGCGACTTTTATTTTGGCAGTTTTTTTGCCGGGCTCAAGCTGCCAAATAAGTTTGTCTCCAGGTTTTGCCCCAATAGAGGACCTTATGAGAGACGGGACAGCAGTTTGATTTGCCTCACTTATAGTAGAACTGGCAATTTGTAAACCCATAATTGATTTATATTTTATAAGTTCATTTGTAATTTGTCAATATACAAATTAGTAATCTATGATAATATTGTTTCCAATGGATACGATTTCTTTTGATCAATTCTCACAGATAGATATTCGAATAGGCACTGTTGTAAAAGCCGAAGTTCCCGAGTGGAGCCATTGGGTGATAAAAATGACTGTAGATTTCGGCCCATCCTTCGCCAAGGCCACGGAGGGTAAAAGAAAATGCGTGTGTTTTAGTGGCATTATGAAGTGGTACAAACCCGAGGATTTGGAGAAAAAACAATTTCCGTTTGTTGTTAATTTAGAGCCTAAAAAAATCGGGCCTGAAAAAGAACTATCCGAGGCGATGATGATCATGGCCGTACCTCCGCCAAAAGCTTCGGATGGCAAGCCGGTGTTGTTTACGCTTTCCGAGAAAGTGCCTAACGGAACAAAAGTCTTCTAAGGGTGGTATAATTTCCTGATGAAAAAGAAAAAATTTGAATTTAAATTAAAAGTCAATGTCTGGACTCTGGTTATCGGAGCTTCTTTTGTAATCCTTTTTTTACCGGCGCTCCTTTCTCTTTTTGAAACAAAAGGATTGGGAACAAAAGTTGAGACTTCTCAAATTCTTAACGATATAAAAGAAGGTAAAGTTGATAAAGTTTTAATCCAGAACGAAAAACTTCTTCTTACTTACAAAGACGGTGCTGCAAAAATTGGAACAAAAGAAGAAAATCAGAGCTTTGCGGAACTTCTTTCTAAAGCTTCGATTGATCCGTCGAAAGTAAATTACACAGTTGTTGACCAGAGTACTACCAAAATAGTGGGGGGTGTCTTGGGAGCACTTCTTCCTATCCTCTTAATGGCTGGCCTCTTTTACTTTCTTTTTAAGGCTCAAACCAAAGGTGCACAGGATATTTTTTCTTTTGGAAGAAGTAAGGCCAAGCTTTTTGCTAAGGGGAAGCAATCAACAACGTTTAAAGATGTAGCCGGAGTTGAAGATGCAAAAAAAGAACTGGAAGAAGTTGTAGATTTTCTTAAAAACCCGGGAAAATACAGCTCAATCGGAGCGCGAACCCCCAAGGGCGCACTTCTTTTTGGACCGGCCGGTGTGGGTAAAACGTTGCTGGCGCGTGCTGTTGCGGGAGAGGCCGGGGTTCCATTTTTTTCAATGGCGGGATCAGAGTTTATGGAAATGTTGGTTGGAGTTGGCGCTTCCCGAGTACGTGATTTATTTGCCCAAGCAAAAGCGCAAGCGCCTTCAATTATCTTTATTGATGAGATAGATGCAATTGGACGCCAGCGCGGACGGGGTCTCGTTGGAGGACACGACGAGCGTGAACAAACTCTAAATCAGATTTTAGTTGAGATGGACGGTTTTACGCCGAATGATAATGTTTTTGTAATTGCTGCAACAAACCGTGGGGATCTCTTGGATCCGGCGCTACTTAGGCCGGGAAGATTTGACCGAAGGGTGGTCTTGGATATGCCGGACAAAGAAGGGCGTGAAGCAATTTTGAAAATCCACGCAAGGGGAAAGAAGTTTGGTAAAAGAATTGATTGGGGAAGAGTTGCAAATCGCACAGTAGGATTTTCGGGAGCCGACTTGGAGAACATGCTTAACGAAGCTGCAATTTTGGCTGCTCGGGGCGGTAAAAAAGAAATTGTTATGGAGGATATTGAGGAAGCTGCAACTAAAGTTAAGTTAGGACCCGCCAAAAAAAGGCTTCAATCTGAGATGGATAGAAAAATAACAGCCTACCATGAAGGGGGACACGCTGTTGTTACCCACCTTTTATCCCAAATGGATCCAGTTCATAGAATTTCAATTGTGGCCCGTGGAATGAGCCTGGGGCATACCTTGATTCCTCCGGCCGCCGACAGAACCCACGAAACAAAGTCAAGGATTTTGCAGCAAATCATAGCGATGCTTGGAGGTCGAGCCGCAGAACAGGTTGTTTTTAACGAGATGACATCCGGAGCTTCTAATGATATTGCCCAATCTACCAAACTTGTTCGTGCAATGGTTGTTGAGTGGGGGATGAGTGATTTGGGGCCTATTAATATGGGACCAGATACGGGACTTGGAGATTTTGGACAGCTTGAATGGTATGAGCAATCGCAGGTTTCCCAAGCCATGCAGGAAAAGATTGACAACGAAGTCAAAAAAATTATAGACAGTTGTTATAAAGAAGCGGTTGAGATTGTTAAGAAAAATCGAAAAACATTAGACAAAATTGCCGATGCACTTTTGGAAAAAGAAACCCTTGATAGGGATGATTTTGAAAAAATTGTTGGGGAAAAAAGTTCTAAATCCTAATTCAAAATTCAAAAGCTTTTACCATTTTAAATATTTGAAGTTATGAACAAGTTGGTCCTCGTCGATGGCAATGCAATTCTTCACCGAGCTTTCCACGCGCTTCCTCTTTTAACTACGAAGCGAGGCGAGCCTATTAATGCTGTTTACGGACTTATTTCAATGCTTCTCCGTGTTATCACTGATCTTAAGCCAACCCATATTGCGGTTTGCTTTGACACTCCCGAGCCAACTTTCAGAAATAAGGTTTTTAAAGAATATCAAGCTCAAAGACCTCCGACGGCAGATGAGCTTTCGGGTCAATTCGAAAAAGCAAGGAAAGTCGTTGAGGCATTTGAAATTCCTATCTATTCAAAAGCCGGGTATGAGGCGGACGATGTAATAGGAACAATTGCACAACAAGCTATGCAGGATACTGGGATATTAAGATATAAGGATATTAAGGGAAAAAACAGAAAAGCACACAGTATCCAAATATCGCAGTATCCTAGTATCGACGAGGTTATCATTGTTACCGGGGACAAGGACCAGCTTCAACTTATAAATGACAAAGTAAAACTTTATATGCCAATTGCCGGTTTATCCAGCGCAAAACTTTATGGCGAAAAAGAGACAGTCGAGCGGTTGGGAGTTTTCCCCAGTCAAGTAGATGATTATAAAGCTTTGGTTGGGGATCCGTCAGACAATTATCCCGGAGTTCCTGGAATTGGTCCCAAAACTGCGATCAATCTTTTGGGAAAATTCAGAAATTTTGAAAATATTTACAAAAATTTGGATCAGATTCCGGAATCAACTGCAAATAAGTTAAAAGCCGGGGAGAAGTCTGGGAGACTTTCAAAAAAGTTAGCAACAATTGTCCGCAACGTGCCGATAGAAATTGATTTCGAAAAAATGGATGACTGGGACGTTGACGGCAAAAAAGTATTAGATTTATTTGGGGAGTTTGGTTTTAAAACTTTAACCGAGAGAGTTAAGAAAATCGGAAAAGAGATTGACGAAGAAAAACAAATGACTCTTATATAAAATGAAAGTTGCACTTGTTCATGATTATCTTAATGAGCTTGGGGGAGCCGAAAGGGTTCTTTTAGCGTTATCTGAAATTTGGCCGAAAGCGCCTATTTATACTTCATTCTATAAAGGGGGTTCTCCTTCCTGGGAGAGATTTAGAGATAAAGACATAAGAGTCTCGTGGGCTCACTACATTCCATTTTTTTCTACTTATTTACACAGCCCCCTAAGATTTATTGCGCCACTTATTTGGAATAGTTTCGATTTTTCTAAGTATGATGTGGTAATTGGTTCGGCCGGTTGGTATATAACAAAGGGTTTTAGAAAGGGCAAAAACACAATTGAAATCTGTTATTGTCATACTCCGCCAAGGTGGCTTTATGGATACAAAACCTCGATAGAATGGCAGAAATACTGGCCGATAAGGATTTACGGCATAATCGTTGCGCATTTTATGCGAATGTACGATTTTGAGGCGGCACAAAAAGTTGACTATTTTATAGCAAATTCAAAAAACGTTGCCGCAAGGATTTGGAAATTTTATAGGAAAGATTCAAAAGTAATTTATCCTCCAGTTGAGCTTCCTAATGTTGGCAATGTTGAAAAAGGTGATTATTACTTGGTAATTTCAAGAATAGTCGGGGGGAAGGGGTTGGAACTTGCCGTTGCGGCGGCCCAAAAATTAGGTTTTAAGTTAAAGATTGCAGGAGTACCGGCGGGATATTACACAGAATATAAAAAACTTTCGGAAATAGCTGGTAAAAATGTAGAATTTTTGGGTTATGTTTCGGACAAAGAGCTTGCTAAATTATATAAGGGCGCTAAGGCATTTTTGGCTTTAGCGACAGATGAGGATTTTGGGATGGCTCCGGTTGAAGCAATGCTTGCAGGAACACCCGTTATCGCATTTCGTGGGGGAGGATATATAGAATCGGTAATTGACGGCAGAACCGGAATTTTCTTTAATGAACCGACAGTTGAATCTCTAGTTGAAGCCATTAAACAATTTAACCATTTAGCCATCCAACCATCAGATTGTATCAATCAAGCCAAAAAGTTTTCGAAAGAAAAATTTAAAAGAGAGATGTTAAAATTTATCCAAAACCATGCCTGAATTACCTGAAGTTGAGACCATAAAAAACCAGCTCGGGAAATATCTAGTTGGACACAAGATTGAGAAAATTGATGTCCGGGTGGCCAAGATTTTTCCAGCGGGTAAAGAAAAATTGATTGGCGGCAAAGTTAAAAATGCCAGGCGCTTTGGTAAGGTACTGGTAGTTGATTTAACTAACGGCTACTCGTTTTTGATCCACCTAAAGCTTGCCGGCCAGGTGGTTTACAGCGACAACCAGTTTCCAAACGTCGAGAACAGGTTTACACACGTAGTTTTTTATCTCGATCACGGCGCCAAACTGTTTTTCAACGATTCCAGAAAGTTCGGCTGGATTAGGGTTGAAAAAACGGCCGAGGTTGAAAACGAGAATTTTGTTAAAAAACTCGGGCCCGAACCCCACGTCGCCAAAGGCTTTGCGGGGCAGGCCCTCACCTTGGATATATTTAGGGATATCCTTTCAAGAACAAAAAGGCCTGTAAAAATAGTTTTAATGGATCAGGAAAAGATCGGGGGGATAGGGAATATTTATGCGAATGATGCACTGTGGCTGGCGAAAATCAGTCCAAGACGCTCCGCTAAAGGCTTAAGTCTAAGTGAAGGAGAAAGACTTTATGAGTCGATGCTGAAAGTTCTAAAGGATGGAATTAAATACCAGGGGGCATCGGATCAGTGGTACATTACTGCCGAGGGTAAAAAAGGCAGCTACCAGGAACATTTTCTGGCGTATGGGCAAGAAGGCAAACTTTGCCCCCGCTGCAAAAAAGAAAAATTCAAGAAATATTTCTTAGGCGGTCGGGGAACTTATTATTGCCCCAATTGTCAAAAAGTTTGACAAAGAAACTTACAGTGTGATACTATTCGCGACATATGACATTTGAGCACGGAGAAAAGGAGCTTAGAAGAAGCGGCCAGAATGGACTTGCCGATGTTGTTGCTGGTGTAAGAAAAACTCTGGGAGCAGACATTCCTTTGCCTGGCCAAGCAGGGGCAGAAACTTCCGGGACAATCGAATCATTACTTTCTCAAGAGAGGCAAGCCTTGAAGAGATTTTTTGGTAGAGAAATTAGTATTCCGAACCCTCCCCGAGCACTTTTAGAAGCATTAAGAAAAGCGGAAGAACAAGGACTTGATCTTGAGGCGCACGGTTTACCACCTTTTTCCCTTAAGAAGGATTCGAAAATCAAAGGATGGAAAGTCAAACCAAAAGAATGGTTTTGGCAAAAGATTAAGGAAGGCAAGATTGATTCTGAGGCTGCAAGAATTGATGGCGGTTGGATATTAGTTGGTACCAATAGAGATGGATTTGGTAGGTCATGGGATGATGTGCATGAGGAAGATTTGCCCCGTCTGGCTAGGATGTTGAGGGTTGAAAACTCACAAGTGAGACTCCTTAAAGCAATAGAATTTAATGTATTAGGAAACGTTTTCCATCCAGAGTGGGGACAAAGCCACACTTGGGAATGGTTTGAAGACAATTTTGAGGACGGGGGCCGTTTGATCGGTGGTCACTCTGACGGTGGTGGTCTTGCTCATGTCAACTACGATTGGTCCGACGCTCAGCTTGGCAATGTGGGTTTCCGTCCTCTGGTAGTTAAACTATTTAGAGGTTCT
>CAYISM010000016.1:0-11543 GCA_964366085.1 uncultured Gammaproteobacteria bacterium
CGTTGAAAGTTGCAGAAAAACATTCACTCTATTTTTTCTGACACTTATGTTAAGGGGGGAGAGGCTTAATGCGGTATTTGTTTCCTGAACGGTGGTTTCTACAACTTGATTTAAAGATTCCTGGTGGGATGATTGGGCAGTGATCGAGGCGATAGAAGCATCGGTTATTGCCAGTCTGTCCCAATAAATAGCCTCTTTCGGAGAAAGCTTGATTGCTTTCACAAAATAATCCCGTGCAGGTATAAATTTATTCCGGTCAAATTCAGCCTTTCCTTGAGAATAAAGAATATCCGCGTACCAGTATTTGGCTATGCCAAATAAAGTAAACAACATACAACTTACAACTATTAACAAAAAAAACTTTTGGCTTGCCGTTAATCTTCCGGGTTGGTGGTTAACTACCAATGGTTGGGTGTTGGCAAGTGCCACGGTCATCGCCGGATAAAGAAAGAATTCAAGGGCGACAACCACAACCGAGAATCCGAAAAAATTGGTAACCAAGATGCTGGCGTAGCCTGAGGCTAATGCAATAATAATCAATGACCAATGATCAATAACCAATAAATTCTCAGTCTTTTTAATTTTCAAACTGGAATTTGATTGAAAATTGAAAATTGAAAATTGAAAATTCTTGGAATACAAATAAATGGTAGCTATTATTAATAACAAATAGAAGACAAAACCTACCGTTCCAGTGTTGGCCAAAAAATTCAGGTATTCGTTGTGGGCTTTGTTGTAAAGAAAATCCCACTCGGAAACCAGATTATGTTCAACCGGCCTAAACTGAAAATATGAGTAGGCAAAAGTCTCCGGACCGGTTCCGAAAATCGGGTAATGTTTCCAGATTTCGACCGCTCCTTTCCAGACAATTTTTCTAATTTGTCCCGATTCGGTTCCACCAGTTTCAAGAGCAGGAGTATTTATTGGACTGGCCTGCCCGCCATCGCTGCGCTCAGGCACTAGCAGGCGGGAAGTCCAGGGAGTTCCGATGGTCAGGGCAAGAATTAAGAATAATGAATTAAGAATAATGAATGTTTTTGAAAGTTGGAATTTTTCCAATTTTTCCAATTTGGAAATAAAAAAAATAGCGCTCCAGAAAATTACATCTGCTGTGATAAATCCCAAGAGGCCAGATCGCGATTTCGTATAAAGAAGTGTTAAGAAATAAAGGCCTGAAAGGCCGCTCCAAAACCAAAGCTTCCAATCGCCTATTCCTGATTCCTGATTCTTGATTCTTGATTCCAATGCGAAACTCCAGGTTATTGGAGTAAGTGCCACAAGCCAAGCAGCCAGCCAATTGGGTTGACCCAATGTAGAGAAAACCCGATTTTGTACATCTTGAACCCAAATGTCTTTGTCTATTCCAAAATGTTCAAGAATTCCATAGATAGAGACAATAGTTGCAGTAAACAGTAAACAGTAAAGACTAATCAGCGTTTTCTTTCTGTCCATATTTGAAACATAGGCCCAGTAAAGAAGGCAGTAGGAAATCGTAGAAAGTAAACCGCCATGGAAACGAGAATAGTATCCGAAAATTGATGTATGGATGTCAATGGAAAAGATAGTTGATAGAATTTGAGATCCAAGAAAAATTAAAAGCGGAATATCTAAGATTGTGCGACGGAAGATAATTTTCTTGGCGACTAGGCATCTAAGTAGCCAGACAGCAGTAATAATAGTTGTTAAGGTATAAACAAAAACCATCTTATTAAATTCGAAAACTTCAGAAGTTCTTGAAAAAAGAATTAATGGGGTAATAAAAAAAAGTATATAGAAAAGATAGGATATTATTTTTTCCATAGATTGTCTCAATAGTTTATACCCAAAATACCTTAATTTACATTTCAAATAACTATTTTGGGGGATCATGATCAGATTACAAAGAGTTGTAAACTCGAGGAAGATGAGCATAACATGCCGTCGGTTTAATTTGCTCTTTGCAATAATTACACTTCTGGCTATACTTTCGGTACCGATGATTAATCGTCTTCTTGGTCTATTTAGTCACGATGTTGGAATAGACTTGGGTACAGCAAATACTCTGGTTTGGGTACGAGGAAAAGGGATCGTAATTCGTGAACCTTCCGTTGTTGCCAGACATAAAAAATCAAAAGAAATTTTGGCGATTGGATCTTCTGCTAAAAAGATGATTGGGAAAACTCCGGCAAGCTTAGAAACAATAAGGCCGCTTCGTGATGGAGTGATTGCGGATTTTGACGCGACTGAGGCGATGCTTACTTATTACATTAAAAAAGTACACGAATCAGGAACGGTTTTTCCTAAGATTCCAAGACCAAGGGTCGTAATCGGAATCCCATCCGGTGTTACCGAAGTTGAAAGACGCGCGGTTGCTGACGCGGCTTTATCATCCGGTGCAAGGGAAGCTTATTTAATCGAAGAGCCAATGGCTGCTGCAATCGGCATAGGACTTCCCATTATTGAGCCAAATGGAATGTTTGTGGTTGATATTGGTGGAGGAACAACAGAGATTGCAGTAATTTCCTACGGAGGAATAGTATCGGGTTCCTCTGTAAGAGTTGCGGGGGATGAGATGAATGAAGCAATCATGAATTATGTAAAACTTAAATATTCACTTCTTTTGGGTGAACCCACTGCAGAGGATGTAAAAATCGCAATCGGGGCGGCAAGACCAATCGGGGAAAAATTTGCTGTTGTCAGGGGACGCGACTTGGAAAGCGGGCTCCCCAAATCGTTGAAAATATCAAGTTCGGAGATTTCCGAAGCACTTTCTCCGATACTTCATGAAATTGTAACGGCAATAACAGACACCCTGGAAGAGACTCCGCCGGAACTGGTATCGGACATTATTGAAAGGGGAATTGCCATGGCGGGAGGAGGCTCACTTCTTCCGGGAATTGATAAAGTGCTTTCCGAAGCAACAAAAATGAACGTTTGGGTTGCGGATGATCCTCTAACTTGTGTAATCCGTGGTTGCGGGAAGGTCCTAGAAAACCCGAAACTTCTAAAAACTATTAACGTGACAAGAAGACTTTAAAACACTGTAGAGTAGACTAGAACTTATGGAATCACTTACCTCTGTCAAAACCCAAAGTTGGCTTTCCTGGTTTTTAAGAGGAATAGCTATTTTAATTTTCCTAATTCTTCTTGCAAGAATTTTTGAACTTCAAATAATTAAGGGAAATTATTTTAGAATGCTAGCCGAAGAAAATAGAATCAGACACATTCGCATCCCGGCTCCCCGGGGAAAAATTTTAGCAAGAGGAGGCGAAGTTTTGGTAGGAAATATTGAGGTTGAAAATTCAACTAACGAACAAAAAGAGTGGGCTAGAAATTATCCGCTAGGATCAGCGCTTGGACACGTAGGCGGATATTTGGGGGAGGTATCGGAAAGTGAAGTCGGAAAAATCGATCCAAAATGTCCTGAAAAAGGTCCGCGAGGATTGGGAGATTTAATTGGTCGTGGAGGATTGGAAGAGGTGTACGATTGTAGGTTAAGGGGAGTTGACGGAGAAAAATTAATTGAGGTTGACTCAAAGGGCAGGCTGGTAAGGATCTTGGGGACAAAAGAACCATCAACGGGTGATGATTTAAGAACAAACATAGATTTTAAGCTTCAAAGGCAAGTTGCCAAAGATATGGGCAGTAGAAAGGGAGCAATTATAGTTTCTGATCCCGAAGGATCAATACTTGCTCTTTTCTCATCGCCTTCTTTCGATCCCGACCAAATTAAAGAGGCTCTGAAAAATCCTGATCTGCCTTTTTTCAACAGGGCAATTTCCGGCAGGTTTCCACCGGGATCCGTTTTTAAGCCAGTTGTTGCAATTGCCGCCTTGGAAGAAGGAAAAATTGACAAAGATTATACATATGATGACCCCGGGGTGATAAAAGTGGACAAATTTTCATATAAGAATTGGTATTTTACGCAGTACGGAAAGCTGGAAGGAAAGATTGATCTTATTCGCGCAATTACCCGCTCCACGGATACTTTCTTTTACAAATTAGGGGAAATGATCGGGCCGGATACCTTGGCTAGTTGGGTAAATAAATTTGGTTTGGGTGAAACAACCGGAATTGATCTTCCGGCAGAAGCCGCAGGACTTATCCCTACGCCTTCATGGAAAGAAAAATTTAAAGGAGAAAGGTGGTTTTTGGGTAATACATATCATATGGCAATAGGACAGGGTGATTTACTTCTTACACCGCTTGAAGTCAATACCATGACTTCGATTCTCGCATCAGGAGGAAAACTTTGTTCTCCAAAAATTGTAGAAAAAACTCATTGCAGAAATCTTAATTTAAGAAAGGAAAATTTAGAGCTGGTAAAGAAAGGAATGGAAGGGGCGTGCAGTAGCGGAGGAACGGCATTTCCATTTTTTGACTTTACGCCGAAGGTTGCCTGTAAAACCGGAACTGCAGAGACAACAGATTATACCCAACCACACGCGTGGTTTACTGTTTACGGACCGAGTGAAATGTCCGACGGAGAACCGGAAATTGTTGTTACTGTTATTGTCGAGCACGGCGGAGAAGGATCCTACGTAGCTGCTCCTATTGCAAGAAAAATTTTTGATTATTGGTTCAGTTCGGAAAATAAACCATGACCGAAAAAGAATATTTGATTTGTCTTTCAACATTTGTCCCTTTTGGTCCCGCCAGAATAAAATTGCTTCTTTCCTATTTCGGCAGCGCAAAAAAAATCTGGACAGCTCCGCCAAAAACCTTGAAAGAACTTGGACTTGGTCAAGAAAGAATACAGGAGTTTATAAGGCACCGTGACTCTTTGGATATTAGCGCCTACTTTAATCGATTAAACAAGTTCAGAATCAAATATTTGACAATAAATGACGGAAAGTATCCGGCAAATCTTAAGGAGATTTCTGATGCGCCGTTTGTTTTATATTTTAAGGGAGAAATAAAATCCGGGGATGAGAATGCTATTGCAATTGTTGGAACCAGAAAGATAACTTCATATGGCAAAGAAGTGACTGAGAGATTTTCAGGAGAACTTTCCTCTTTTGGAGTAACAATTATTTCAGGACTGGCAAGAGGCGTTGATACTTTTGCTCATAGGTCGGCCATCGCAAGTCACGGTAGGACCTTTGCGGTTGTAGGATCAGGACTTGATAATATCTATCCTCCGGAAAACTTGGCACTTGCAGGGGAAATTGAAAAACATGGGGCCTTAATTTCAGAATACCCGTTAGGATATCCGGCACTACCTATTAATTTTCCTACCAGAAACAGACTGGTTTCCGGTTTATCAAAAGCCGTTTTGGTTATCGAAGGAGCAGCTAAAAGCGGAACCCTTTTAACCGCTTCCCACGCCGCTGATCAGGGAAAGGCAGTATTTGCGGTCCCGGGACAAATAACCTCGCCTTTGTCGGCAGCGCCACTATTTCTTTTGAAAAATGGCGCAAAATTGGCAACAACCACGAATGATATTTTAGAAGAATTGGATTTAGAGGTTAGGGTAGACAGGGAGAAGATGGAAAAAGTTATGCCATCGACAAAAGATGAGGGACAGATACTTAAAATTTTAGAAAACGAGCCTTTACATCTTGACGAACTTGCTAGAATATCTACTTTGGATGTTAGTAAGATTTCTGCTAGACTGACCATTATGGAATTAAAAGGGATGGTAAAAAATATTGGAAACGGAGTGTACAAGAAAGTTTAAATCTTGAAGTTTGAAGCATGAACCTTATTATAGTCGAAAGTCCAACCAAAGCCCGTACGCTTTCCCGATTTTTGGGGAAAGACTTCGTCGTGGAGGCAACAATGGGACATATAAAAGACCTTCCCAAAAGTAAGTTGGGGATTGATATCAAACACGATTTTAAACCGGACTATTTGCCGGTTGCGAAAAGAGATGAAATTATCAAGACCCTTAAAAAAATAGCCAAGAAAGCAAAGGTAATATATTTGGCGACAGATCCTGATCGAGAGGGGGAAGCTATCGCTTACCATGTAAGCGAGATACTAAACGACAAAGGTACTAAGATACTTGATAAAAAAAGTAAGCACCTGGTGTCGAGTGTAGAATCACAAATATCTAGAATTACTTTCCATGAGATTACAAAGGAAGCCGTAGAAGAAGCTTTGGCAAGTCCTAGGGAAGTAGACAAAAATCTTGTGAATGCGCAAATCGGAAGAAGGGTTCTTGATCGGTTGGTTGGGTATAAACTCTCACCACTTTTATGGCGCAAAGTTAGACGGGGACTTTCTGCAGGAAGAGTACAATCAGTTACTGTTCGGCTAATTGTTGAGAGAGAACGAGAGATCGAGAAATTTAAATCGGAGGAATATTGGGAAATTTACTCCGAAGTTAAAAGTGGAAAGTTAAAAGTGAAAAGTTTCCTGATAGAACTTATAAAAATTGGGAACAAAGTAGTAGAAATACACAATAAAGAAACTGCAGATAAAATTCTAGCTGATTTAAAAAAAGCAAAATACAAAGTTTTAGATGTGACAAAAAGAGAAGTTGTTAAAAATCCTTATGCTCCATTTACAACTTCGACAATGACCCAGGCGGGGGCTAGGATTTTTGGTTGGTCTGCGAAAAAGACGATGTCAACTGCGCAGAGTCTTTATGAGAAAGGACTAATTACCTATCACAGAACCGATTCTACAAATGTCGCGGTATCCGCAATAGAAAAAGTCAGGAGTTTTATCAAAAGTGAATATGGAGACAAGTATTTGTCTGAGACCGTAAAGATTTATAAAACTAAATCCAAAGTTGCACAGGAGGCACACGAGGCAATAAGACCAACGGACGTTAATACTAACTACAAGGGTGAAGGAAAATTTTCTAGCTACGAGGAGAAACTATATAGCCTAATTTGGAAAAGATTTGTGGCGAGTCAAATGAGAGCCTCGATTTATGACGAAACAACGATAGATGTTTCGGCCCTGCTACATACTACTAGCTACTTGCTACGGGCTTCGGGACAGATCATGAAGTTTGATGGGTGGCGACGTGTCGTCCCGCGAAGCTCGGAGAGCGAAGTGGGAAGTACTGAATTACCAGAAGTTGTAAAAAATGAGTTACTTCAATTAATCAAAGTAGATTCCTATCAAAAATTTACTGAGCCTCCCGCAAGATATAACGAGGCGTCACTAATTAAGACTCTTGAAAAACTGGGAATAGGAAGACCTTCAACATACGCTCCGATTATTTCAACCATTCAAGTTAGGCAATATGTTGAAAAAAAAGAAGAAAAGTTTTTTCCAACACCGGTCGGGGTTGCGGTGAATGATTTTCTTATTAGACATTTTTCCGATGTTTTCGACTATCAATTTACAGCCGAGATGGAAGAAGATTTAGACGAAATAGCGAACGGTGAGGAAAAATGGACCGACCCGATAAAAAGATTTTGGACTCCATTTGAAAAAACTCTGGAAATAGTCGAGAAAGGAAGTAAAAGAGTAAAAATCGAAGTTGAAAAGCTGGGCAAGAAATGTCCCAAGTGTAAAGAAGCCCGCCTTGCCGGAGACAAATCGAGGCAGGGAGAGCTGGTTATTCGCATAGGACGCTTTGGAAAATTCATTTCCTGTTCCCGTTTTCCGGACTGCGACTACAGCGAAAAATATCTTGAAAAAATAGGAATAAAATGCCCGGAATGCAGGCAGGGGGATGTAATTATCAAGAAAAGTAAAAAAGGAAATTTCTTTGGCTGCTCCCGCTATCCTGAGTGCAAATGGGCGAGTTGGAAAAGACCTATCCTTGACAAAGAAAAGGAAGAAAAAATAGAGTCCCCGACCACACAAAAATCATAGAGCAATCTTACTCGAAGTTTTCGGAGTTTGATAATCTAAACTTTTCCTTCTTGACACGTCCCTTTACTAACTGATAAAAACTATCAGTCAATTAATATAACATGATTTTGTCAGATGGGGACATTTTGAAACGAATTAAAAAAGGTGATTTAAAGATCAAGCCTTTTAATCGAAATCAACTTCAACCTTCTACGATTGACTTTCATTTAGACTCCAAGTTTTCGGTTTTTGATAATTGGAATACAGAGATAATTGATTTGGCTGATAAAGTGGATGTTTCAAGAACAATTGACATTAAAAAGAATGGTTCTTTTATTGTTCATCCAGGAGAATTTGTTTTGGGTTCTTCCGTAGAAAAAGTAACTCTACCCAATGACTTGGCGGCAAAAATTGAAGGAAGAAGTTCTTTGGGAAGATTGGGTCTGATTATTCATGCAACCGCAGGTTTTGTTGATCCAGGATTTTCTGGTAATCTAACTTTAGAGATCTCAAATATATCACGTCTCCCAATGAAGCTTTACGCCGGTATGCGAATCGGGCAATTGGCCTTTTTCCAGATGTCTTCACCAGTACTAACTTCTTACGGAAGCGCTAAATTAAAAAGTAAATATCAAAATCAAAAAGGCCCGACGGCAAGTAAGATTTGGAAGGATTTTAAGAAATGACAACCGAAAATAACCCTGGACGATTAAATTTGCAGGCAGAACTTTCGAAACGACCAGTAAATTTCGGTGCTGAAAAGTGGCTCGGAGAAGTTATTCCGGTGCTTGATCACGGCTTTGTTTATCTTGTCGACTATATGGGCAACGATGAAGCGATAGAACAAGCTGCAAGGGTTTCTTATGGCAGCGGAACTAGAAAAGCGAGCGAAACCCGAGGATTAATAAGATATCTATTGAGACACAGACACACCACACCTTTTGAGATGGTTGAACTAAAGTTCCATGCAAAAATGCCAATTTTTGTAGCAAGACAATGGGTTAGACATAGAACCGCAAGCATAAACGAATATTCGGGACGCTATTCAATTTTGGACAATGAGTTCTATGTACCAGAACCAGAAGTTATAGCATTACAATCTACAAGCAATAGACAGGGAAGAGGCGAAACAGTACCAAATGAATATGCTGAAAAAGTCAGACAGTTAATTATTGCTGATGCTCTCACGGCTTATGATCATTATGGGCAGATGTTAAATGATGACGGAACAGGGAAGTCAAGAAATCCTGATCAGCCAATGATTGCGAGAGAGCTGGCCAGGATGGGTTTGTCTCTTAATTTTTATACACAGTGGTATTGGAAATGCGACTTGCATAACATCTTTCATTTTTTAGGACTAAGGATGGATCCGCACGCACAACTTGAAATAAGGAAGTATGCAGAGGCAATGGGACGGATAGTAAAAGATGTAGTACCGATAGCGTGGGAGGCATTCAAGGATTACGAATTATACTCAATTAGACTTTCTCGTTTAGAAAAGGAGTTGTTGTTAGGACTCCTCGGTCAAAAAGGGATTTTATTTACTGAGAGAGAAGTTCTATCTTATGCCGAGAACGTTGGTCTTGTTAACAAAAGAGAGCGGCAGGAAGCATTAGATAAGTTGAGAAAATTGGGAGTTGTTGGGTCAGAAAAATAATAAATGTCGGAAAGATTAACAACAGTTTCGGGATCTATGTTCTCCGGTAAAACAGCGGAGCTTATACGGCTGGTTGAAAGGGAAGAAATTGCCGGAAGGAAAGTCCAAGTTTTTAAGCCGATAATTGATGATAGATGGGGTAAGGTAGAAAAAGTGAGGTCCCACTCCGGGGCTGAAAGGGGTGCAAAACCTGTTGAAAAATCAACCGACATACTTAACTTAATTTCTGAAGGTGTTAAAGTAGTCGGTATTGATGAAATCCAATTTTTCGATAATGAGATTGTTTCAGTTGTAGAGGAGCTTCTTAAGAGAAATATAAAAGTAATTGTTGCTGGCCTGCCTTTAGACTTTCGGGGGGAACCATTCGGGCAAATGCCGATACTACTTGCCAAAGCTGACGATGTTGTTAAACTCTCGGCGATTTGTAATTATTCTGATAATGGAAGTATTTGCGGCCAGCCGGCAACTAGAACCCAAAGATTGGTCAATGGCTCGCCCGCAAATTATAACGATCCGATTCTTCTTATTGGAGCAGAGGAAAGCTACGCAGCCAGATGTCCCGACCATCATATAGTTCCAAGGAGACCAAAGAAAGGATAAAAAATGACCGAAAGAATAGAAAGAAAAGGAAAATTTTTTGTAATGGAAGGCGGTCCGGGTTCCGGAAAAAGCACTCAACTTAGCTTATTGGCAAAAGAATTAGGTAAAAAGTGGGTTTATTACAGAGAGCCGGGAAGTACTGTCTTTGGAGAATTTATGAGAACCGCAGTTCAATCAAGGCTGGGTGGTGAGGGAGATCCTTATCCCGTTCATTCTTATGCCGCACTTTTTGCGTATAGCGCAGCAAGAGCTAACCTTATTAGACTGAAAGTCATTCCGGCTCTTCAAGAGGGAAGAAATGTAGGCCTTGACCGTTATTGGTATTCCACGTACGCGTATCAAGGAGCGGAAGGTGTTTCTAAGGTACTTATTTATGCCGTAAGTCTTATAGCAACACGGGGATTACAGCCGAATTTGGTCTTGCATTATGATCTTTTGCCCCAAATAGGGATAGAGAGAAAAAATAAAGATTACGACAGCGATAAAGATAGATACGATGTAAGAAAACTTGAATTTCACGAAGTTGTGAGAGCGAATTACCACCAACTTAAGTTTCTATACCCCGGAATATGGGAAGTTATAGATGCTTCAAAATCAATAGACGAGGTAAAAGCCGATTCTCTTCGAATGTTAAAAAAACACGGACTCCTTAGGTAAAATTACGTTAGTTAGGGTATAATACTTCTCATGCAAAAGATTGTTGAATGTGTGCCGAATTTTTCCGAGGGGAGAAATTTGACCAAAATTAAAAAAATTGCTAACTCCGCCAAAAAAATTAAGGGAGTACGAATTTTAGATACTGAATGGGACAAATCTCACAACCGTTGTCTTGTAACTATTGTCGGAGCTCCTGAACCAGTTTTGAAAGCAGCTTTTGAAATGATCAAGACCGCAACCAAACTTATTGATATGAGAATTCATAAAGGAGAACATCCTCGAATCGGGGCCACAGACGTGGTTCCTTTTGTTCCCGTTTCGGGCGCTACGCTAAAAGAATGTGTAGTTTTATCGAATAAACTGGCGAAAAAGGTTGCAAAGGAACTTAAAATTCCGGTTTATCTATATGAAGCGTCGGCTAAAAGGACTGACAGAGTAAATCTCGCTGATGTCAGGCGAGGCGAGTATGAGGGATTAGGGGTCGAGATTGAAACAAACAAAGAAAGAAAACCCGACTATGGTCTATCTAAAATGCACCCAACCGCAGGAGCAATTGTAATCGGAGCAAGAAAATATCTGGTTGCTTATAATGTTAATCTTGCAACACGCGATGTCGAAGTGGCAAAGAAAATTGCCAAAAAAGTTAGAGAAAAAGACGGCGGACTTCCCGCGGTTAAAGCTTTGGGATTTGAAGTAGGAGGATACGCTCAGGTTTCTATGAATTTGGTCGATTTTGAAAAGACGAATTTTGATGAAGCTTATCGCGCAATTGAAAAAGAGGCAAAGAAGTTAAAGGTTGAAATAAAATCGTCCGAAATTTATGGCATGCTTCCGCTCGAATCTTTGGTTCGCGCGGTCAAGAATACTTTTAAGGCAGACGAATTTAAATCCG
>CAYISM010000017.1:0-10666 GCA_964366085.1 uncultured Gammaproteobacteria bacterium
TGCGGGAGTCGCGGTCTGTGTCGCGCCGGAGATGACGTTCTGAGCATCATCGTTACTCGGCGGTCCGGCGACCTTTTTGGCCACATCTTGAACGACCGAGCAGCCGGAGATGGCCAGGCTGAGACTCACGAGCAAACTTACCAAACCAATGTAGATTTTGCGCATTTTGCACCTCCTTGTGCAATCTTTTCCAACAAGTTGATAAGATGTCCACGCGGAATTCCGCTTTTAGCCCAGGACGGGCTCTAAAATAGTTTACCCCGCACACACGCTCTTGCGACGCGAACATATAGTATTCGGGAGCAAGCAAGTGCTGTGCAGGGGCCTCGAATTGTTAAAGAACTTCTGGATTTAACTCCAGGCCTCTTTCTTCTCCAAAAAGAAAAAGGTCTAAAGTTAACATTGATCTGATTTGTTATATTGACTCCGGCCGTTCTAATTTCTAATATGGACTTATGCTTACTAAATCCGATCTTTCGGCAATTGACGAAATCGTAACCAAAAGAGTTAAGCCCTTAGAAAAGGGCCAAAAACAGCTCAAGAAAAGATTCGATGAGCTCTTTAAATTTTTAGATAAAAAATATGTACAAACCAAAACCGATATCAGAAAAATACAAGCACACCTAGATCTGCCTGTCTCAGAGTACTGATACAAATTCTCTGCCCCAACAAAAATATGTCCTTTTATCAAAAGTGCGACATTTGCAAGAGAACAATCAAAGGTAAACATTTCTCTATCCGCTCTAGCGACTTGTTTGATTATTGTCTCTCTTGCTGGATCAATAAAAAAAATTGGCCCAAGATCCACAAAATCCGCAAATCCTCTTAGTTTTTTAAAGAGCCTTTGCTTTCTTTGAAAAGTAAAAAAGAATTCCCGATACCAAAACTAATCCCGCTCCAAAGGCAACTAGATTTTCCCCGATTCCGGTATCAACGGGTTTGTGTTCGGTTTTGGCCCCGCAAACTACTCCTCCGCCATAAACTTGAGTACAAATTTGTTCTTGGGCACGCAAAATTCGCGGGCTAAAAAGTAGAACCGCAGTCAAAACCAAAATAGTTGCAAAGAATTTATTTATCATAAATCAAAAACCTGTTTACTTAACAGAATATCGGAATTATACAGGCTAAAATCTATAATGTCAAATTATAGGTCTTCTGGAGAGTTTATACTCAAAATACTTTGACTTACAACTATAAATAGCATTTTGGGGGATCAAAATCACTTAACGAGAATTGTAAATAAATAACAATGTTCCATTTCGAGTAAGTGGAGTTTACCACATTTTGTAACTTACGGAGACGGCTTTGACAACCTTGAAGGTATCCTTTCCTGCCTCCCCCTGGGCAGATGTCAGATCTTCCGACTTGGTTGTAACCGTTGACGTTGTCGGGGAAGTCTGCTGGGATATCGCAATAATTTTCCTGAAGAGTTTCCAATTCTTGCCTCCAATATCGGCTGCCTGCTTTTTGGCGTCTTTGACTGCTTCATCATACGCCTTCTTCTCCAAATCCTGAATTTTTTCAACACTTAAGGTCGGTTGAGAAACAACAACTGCCCCGGAAGCGTATAAAGAAGCAATTAAATTCCCAATATCTTTGACATGAACCGTCTTTGCTCCCATTGTAATTACTGCCTGATAACCCGTCGCTCCCTGGACCAAAGACGAGGCGGGAACAACCTGAACCTGACTCTCAACAATGTCACTCTCGGGAATCCCCGAGTTTTTAAGAAGACTTCTTAGTGAATCCGCCTTGGCTTTAACATTTGAAATAGCGGTTGCGACATTTGCATCACTTCCGGCTACCGAGAAACTGATAGTTGCAGATTCTGCCGGAACCGTTACTTCTCCTACTCCGGTTACAGAGACAATCAAGGGAGAAGAAATCCACTGGTATATGGCCAAAACAAAAATAACTCCAACTAGTACGAGGGCACCCTTTAAGATCAGGTCTTTGAGGTCTCCCGTCGATGGATTCTCGTACTTCATAGTCACTCTGGAATCACTTTGGACGGGAGGCACGGAGGAAGCTGGGGCTGTTGGAGAATAATTTGTTGGATCCATTACTTTTACTTTACGGATTGGGAGACGTACTTGTCAATGACATTTTGGGTATGTTACAGTTTGTACAGTATACATGCTGCCCAATCACGTTAGAGAGCTTCAAAAAGGCCTGCCTCGCCTGCTTCGCCGAATCGAGGCGAGCCGGCAGGCGGGATTTATCGACCCTCTGTCTCTTGCCGCTCTTGGATTCTTGGTCATTTCTTTGATTGTGGGATCCTTTGTAGTTTCTGACAAGGGAAGGAATTTTAGTCCATTCAAGAAAGCTTATTACGGAGGTCTTTGCAAAGCTGAAGGAGGAGAGTGTGTACCTACCAATTATGTTTGTACGGAAGGGTCTGATCCAATGGACTGTGGAAGCCGAATTTGCGGATTTGGAACTTGTAAAGCCCCTGCCGTCTCAATACCCCAGCCCCCTTCTATCCCTCAAGCTCCGGCAACGACGACAACTTCCGAGACGGGAATTGATAAAAAAATTGATAAAAAAGAGGAATCATCCGGAAATATTCCTCCACCTTCAGTACAAGAAGCTCCTCCCCAAGCCCAACAACAGGCAGTTCCTTTTCTTCCCACAACTACTGCCAACAATATCCCAACTATCAAACCAACCAGTGTTCCCTCCTCCACTCCTTTAACCTCCAAAGAAAAGGCAGGTAACCTTGACAAGGCAGAAGAGGAGATTTCTAACCTTTCATTAAATCTCTCCCAAACCCAGACTACACCTCCTTCCCCCAATCCTTCTTCTGCTCCAATGGCTACCACACCCACCGCTACTCCCAAATCTTTTCTTCCCACACCCACTCCCAGCTCTTTCCCCACTCCTTCCCTCTCTCCTTACCAAGACTGTGTCCAAAAAAGAGGTCCTTCGGAGTGCACTGCTCTTCTCCCCGAAAACCAGAGAAAGTACCAGGAATATATATCAAGCCTCGTGGGAACTACGGGAACTGTTTCCCTTTCCCAAACAGGAACAAAAACAATCGGACAGACCTGTAAAGAAAGCACAGAGTGTGAATCCGGAAACTGTCAGGCGGTACCAAGAGGTAGATTCTGCCTTGCCAAAGGAACTAAATATGCTCCCCTTATACCCGAAGGGGCCATTACCGTCAACCCGGTACCAATCACGATATCAACCACATCTGGCCCCGATATTACGCCTCGTTCCATAGACTACAAAAAGTATGAGGATGCATGTAAGGGGAAAGCTCCCGGAACAATCTGCAACATTGATAGCCAACTCGGAGCCTGCAGTCAGGGAGCTGTTCCCTTGTGTGAATTAGTCAAAAGTCCGATTGGAGGAAATCTGGCCCAATATAGAAACTTACCCCAACAAGCTGAAACTGCTGTTATCGAAGCCGTCTCGAATCTTCCTTTGGTAGGACCCAATAGGATCTATCAATCCCTTCAAATCGCCGCAAGCGGAAGTCAATATTCCCAAGAAGCCCTATTGCCCGATCTATACGCCCCCGGTGGCGTAAGAAGGATAAAAATTGGAGCCGGCGAGGTCGCGCTTGCAAATTATGTGGGCCTTACCGATATTACCAATGCCTCAAACAGGCTTTTCTACCAAACCGGCCTTTCCGAAAGTGAGGCCCAAGAGTACAACGCATATGTTGCAAACAGGTTTGGTGACGCCGCCACAGTTGGTCTTTTTGCTGTAGGGACAGCGGCCCAGATAACCTCACCATGGATTAACCCCGAAACGCTGGCCGGAAAACCGGTCAGTAGTACGTATAATTCTCTTGAGACAGTAATAGCAAATATTCCCAACAAAATTACTCCAGGCAGCACAGTCGATGACATCTATAACACTCTGACAGGACAAGTTAGACTATATAAAGCCGTACAAAACTATAGCGGCGGAGATATTTTACCTGGAGGACTCGCTCCCTATGGTAATGTAACCAAAAAGGGCACACAATATCTCGCCGGTCAAGGAATTGATACTACTTTAACTACAGAAGAAACGATCGTTAGACACGCCTTTTTGGGACAGACAGAAAATTCCCCCGCTCTTAGTTTAACCTCAAAACCTAGTGTAGCAAATATGTACTTCAGGGGCGGCCCTAACGACGTAGTTATAACAACCCGACTTCCGCGTACAGATGTTGTTGACATTTCGGATTACTTTACTTTTGATAAACTTCCAACGGGCAAAAAGTACGCTATGTTAACAGATAAAGGTCTTTCCCAAACTGCAGATCTTATTCGAGACACTGAGACAGCAGGACTGTCATTTAAGGAATCGATGATATTGTCCAGAAGACTTAATAGGAACATTGAGAACGCGGCTAAAACAAGGGAATTTCTGTATTTTGGTACATTACAACCAGATCAATTTTCTATCCTCCTTAGAGGATCCCCTTAAGCTTTTCTCTTTTCACCTTCCAGGTGGAACCCGTCCGGTTGATTAGATTTAAACACCCTCTCGGGCTAGGACAGGGATCGCTTTGTCCAACAAATGTTTAAATGAAAATATGACTTTAACACAAAGAGATTTTGATGAAATAGAATCGCTTATAGATGAAAAATTTGACGAAAAACTCAAAAATCTTCCCACAAAGGAAGAATAAACACTTATTAGTCGTCGGTCTTCAGACCCCAAGGCCAACACACCAATTCTCTAGCGTGAATCGTTTGTATTTGTGCACTTTAACACACTAGTGTGTTAAAGTGCCAGTTGGACCGTCTCGGCTGTCTCTGACAGGGCCAGGCCCTGTCAATACGGTCAATTCTTCCACTCCTTCTACCTTTCGGGTGGAACCCTCTGTTGCGGCGAATAAGGTGGATTCGCCACCAAAATATTGTATAATTTAAGCTGGAATGAAAATGCTTCAAAAACTCTTCAGGAAAAAGCCGTATCTTGTTTGGGATGTCGCAGACAAGGACAAACTATCTGGAAAGATATGTAATGACCAGTTTCAACCCGGTGGGTTGATCAAATTATCGGCATACTTGCAGGGTCCGACCCTTCAAACTCCTTATTTGTAAAGCTGGCTGTGGGTGCCGAGAAGGATAAATATAATTGCTCTCCAATCACCGGTTATATTAATACTTCTATAGCCAGAAAATTTTCCAGAAAGAGGATGGTTATTCAGCTGTATATTGAAGGGGTCATCAAAGAAAATATCAAACTTATTTCTAAAGGCTTCTTTAATCTCTATATGGCTTCTTTTCCGCTTTTAAAAGAAGTTACCCTTCCGGCTTTGATATCTTCCTCGGCTTCCTTCAGAGCCTTTATCATATAGGCAGTTGGCTCTTCTTTTGTACTAAAAACCACAGTTTCGGTTTTTATGAGCTGGCGAAGATAACCGTTGATTAAAGCACTTAGGCTTAGGCCGAGTCTGCCAGCCACGTTTTGAGCCTTCTTCTTGACATTGGGTTCAACTTTTATGTTTATAACTGCCGTATTCATATATGCTAAGTGTATATTTTGTATATACCTTTGTCAACACACTAAATTTCCAGAAGCCTTGCGTACTTAAATATCCTGACCGGAGATTCCAAGGATTTGCAGGTATACAAAATTAGATTTGCCGAGTAGTCATTTATTTCCTCTCCCTCGCTCTGACCATAAACCTCATAAACATATTTTCTTTGCTTCCAGTCAATTTCAACAGTATCCCCTATTTTAAGGTTAGGAAGGTTGTAGAAAGAATTTTTTCTTCTAAAGATATTATTCCAGGCTAGATAGCCATACCTATGCGCAGCCAAAATTGTAGTTTTAGTTCGATCATAGGGGGAACCAAAATCAGAAACCCTCCAAACTCCCTTTTTCAAAGCTTCCCCATAATTGGCATAAGTTGCCTCATTAAGAGTCGTTTCAATGCCAATTGAAGGGATTTTAATCAAAGATTTAGTCGGCAGTGTTAAATCAAGTCTGGGCTGATAAATGCTTTCGGAATTAACAATCGGACCGGAAGGAGATTCGAAATTTCCAACTTTTTGAGTCAGAACTTTAGTTTCAAAAGCTTCTTTATTTGATTTTGTTAAAAATGAAACCATAGGCCAAGCGGAAACTGCCAAAACGGCAAGCCCGACCGAGGCTAAAACGATAGATGCTCTAAGCAAGAATTTTGCCAATGCCGATTCAGCCCTTAAAGAGTTAATTAGGGCTTCTCCATGAGACTGGCAATTATAGGAGTGATATATAACAATTTCTGACATATCTTTTAAAACACAATCGGCTCCACAAGGAGCGGGTAGTATGCCTGCCCTACATACCACCCGTCCCCTCTGAAGCCGAACATTACACTCAAATCCACTAAAAGACCCTTGACAAAAACCCTGTAATCTCTCTAATGTAATAGTTGATTTATCTTGAAAGTAAGTTTCCTGTCCTCAAGATAAACTAGGTCTCGGTAAAAAGAAAAAGTTTGTCTTGATCTAATCAAGATTAATCCCTTAAAAAGGGCATTTCTATTCGTGGAGAGTTCATCCTTAGTATGTTCGGGTGAGAACCCAGCGATGGCGATGCTCTTTTTTTGTGAATTTGTCAAAATTTCTCCTACAGCAAATTCACAACACGGGTCACTTTCCTTACTTTCAACGTTCTATGAAAAAGTCTAGCATCTCCCATCAATGTTGTCAAATCCCATAATTAATAAGTTACCATTCTTATGTCCCCTATAATCTAGAGACCGTCAGAATTGAATTCATATTTCGTATAAAATTAGGTTAAAAGAAAAAATGGGGATAAGTTGTTATTAACCAGCTCAACGGTTCACTTGAGGTACTTCCTTATCGCTTCATTCAGATACTTAAAATCTTTATGAGTTGCTGGAATATTAAAACCCAACCTTCTTGCCTCTCTTAGTCTTTTTTCCTCAGCTATCACTTCTCTAATTTCTCCCAAAAGACCAACTTCACCAATTGCAATCAGTTTCTCCGGGATCGGTTTGTCAAAAAACGAAGATGCAAGACAAAGTGCCACCGCCAAATCGCAAGAAGGCTCGGAAACTTTAATCCCGCCTGCCACATTTACAAAAACATCGTAGTCATATAAAGGCAGACCGCAGCGCCTAGTTAGTACTGCCAAAATAACCTCAACCCGCCTTGAATCTACTCCCTGCACGGTTCTCTTGGGAAAAGCTAGCTTGGAAGCTACCACCAAGGATTGAATTTCGATTAGCATCGGTCTTGTTCCTTCTAAAACTGATGTTATGACGCTTCCGGCAACTGCCTTTCTATTTTCGGAGAGAAATAGTTTTTCCAAATTGTCGACCGAGATTAGTCCTTTATCCTCCATCTCAAAAATTCCTACTTCATCCGTCGGGCCAAATCGATTTTTGACTGATCGAAGTAGTCTTAAGGTTAAACTTTTGTCCCCCTCAAACCATAAAACGGTATCGACAATATGCGCAAGGACCGCAGGTCCCGCCACGGTTCCCTCTTTGGTTACATGACCGACCAGAAATAGTGGAATTCCGGTTTCTTTTGCAATTCTCATCAATCTTGAAGCACATTCTCTGACTTGACCTACCGAGCCCGCCATTCCCGATAAATCGGAGGTCTCTATCGTTTGGATAGAGTCAATAACCACACCTTTAAGGGGTAACCCCTGAAAGGTAGATATAGTATTTATGAATGAGTCGACATCGGTTCCTTCTAAAAGCTTTATGCTGCTTTTTTTAATTCCTAATCTGTCGGCTCGGATCTTAATCTGAACAGAAGATTCTTCCCCGGAGATATACAACAAGTCTCCAAGCTTGTCTGCAAGCTGGAGAAGAAGGGTTGATTTTCCAATCCCAGGCTCCCCCGCCAAAAGTACAACTTGACCCGGGACAAGTCCGCCACCCAAAACCCGATCAAGTTCCGGAATTTGGGTTGAAATTCGCTTTGTAGCAGTCGATTTAATTTCTGTTAAGTTAATGGGGTTTGAATTTGAAGTTTGTTTCGAATTTCGTGCTTCGTGCTTCAAATTTACTGAGACAACTGTCTCAACGAGGCTTCCCCAGCTGTTACAATTCGGGCACTTGCCGGACCAGCCTACTTGTGAGTATCCACATTGTTGGCAAACGTAATTGGAGTGAGTCTTCGGCATAAGGTTAAAAGTTAAAAGTTTTTTGAAAAAAGTCTAGAATTTTTAATTTTGAACTTTGCATTTTAAATTTTTAATTACTTATACCCAATCGGCTTTGAAGTCAAGACCAATCCTAAGGACAATTTGCGCGCTTTTGAGTCCAAATCTTCTACATAACAATTTACCTCTTGCCCCTCTATTAACTTAGTTGCCGGAGGAATTTTTGTCATATGTATAAGACCTTCTATTCCTGTCTCCAGTTCAACAAAAACTCCGAAGTCGGTTAGCTTTGAAACATTTCCTTTTACTCTTGTTTCAGGAGTGTACTTTTCCCCTGCTTTCTCCCAAGGATCTTCTTTGGCTTGTTTAAATGAGAAAGCTAATTTTCCATCGTGTCTTCCGATAACTTTAACCTTCAGCTTATCCCCTTCTTTTATAAAACTTCTTGGATCTCCGATTTTTTTCCAAGCAAACTCAGATACGTGTACGAGTCCTTCCACCCCTGTCTTTTCTCCATCAATCTCGGTAGTTATCCTTACAAAACAACCGAAATCCGTAACTTTTGTAACTTCACCTTCGTAAATTTCTCCTTCTTTTATTTTAGAGACCGCATCAGAACTCGTCTTGGGCGTATTTCCTTCTGCGGCCGCTTTTTCGGAAAGAACCAGCTTTTTGGCCGAAGCGTCAAGAGTAATAATAGTCGCCTTAAAACTTTTTCCAATCAAATTATCTGAATCTTCAAAAGATTCTTCTGTCAATTGTGAATTGGGAATAAATCCTATTGTTCCTTCAATTTCAACCGCAATTCCGGCATCATTTGTTGATCTTCCGACTACATTTACGGGTTCGCCTTTTTCTTTAAATTCACGAAGTTTTGCCCATAAAGAAGTTTTTGTAGCCTCCCTTAATGATAATAGTATCGCCCCTTCTCTTGTCTCGGGTGAAATTACAACAAGATTAACTTCATCTCCTACTTTGAGATTTTTTATGTAGTCTCTGGCTTCAACAAATGCTTTTTCGGCAACTACCCCCTCGGTTTTCCCTCCAATATCTAAAACCAAAGAATGCTTAAGTTTCGCGACAACTTTTCCTTTTATTCTTTGACCGGTTGAAAGACCCCTTACCTTATTTGAGGCACGAGCCAATAGCTCGGCCATCGTTTTGGGCTCGCCTCGCGGCGAAGCGGGTTCAGAAGATTTTGTAGATTTCACTTATCATGACCACCTTTCTTTAGTGGAGTCATTATATCACAAACTTCAGAGCATTGTTCTGGCGATGACCTATTTTCGCGGCCAGTTGCCCGGCAACTATCGTCGGCGCTGTCTCGTTTCACTTCTCTGTTCGGAATGGGAAGAGGTGGTTCCAAGACGCTCAAATCACCAGAACAATGCCCTGAAATTAAGGTTAAATTAACCCTAAACCATTGACCATTAACTATTAAATTATTCTTTGATTACTGAAGACCAAACGAACTAGTGCAAAGCACAGTTCGTGGTCCCTGAAGTGAACGGAAAGTTCTACTTCAGAGAGAAAGGTTCGCAAGTCATTCGACCAATTCGTGCAAGATAGGCTTAAACCCTTACGGGTCTTCCACCGTCTGCCGATCAACCCGGTATTCTGCCGGGGGTCTAATGATGAGTTCTAATCTCGGGGAGGGCTTCCCACTTAGATGCTTTCAGCGGTTATCCCGTAAGAATATAGCTACCCGGCGATGCTTCTGACGAAACAACCGGCACACCAGGGATTCTTCCAGCCTGGTCCTCTCGTACTGAGGCCAGATCCCCTCAAAACTCAAACGCTTCCATCGGATAGAGGCCGACATTATTGTTACAAGGCTAGCTAATTTGAATTCTTGCTAGCTCCCACGATCACTCGTGGGGTCCGACCATATCTTACCGCGTCCCGTTTAGATAAATGTATCTACAGGATGGGTTCTGGCGTATGGCCTGTGAGGATTCTAGAACTTGTAGTCTTTTAATATTTGCCTTTTAGGTACTCGCCTCTTGCGAGTATTCATCGAATAGGAAATATCCAGTATCTTCTTCATTCCTTCCGAAGTTAAGTGTTTTTTTTGGTCAACAAGCATTATAACTTTTTTGAATTTTTCAAATGTTTTGCGCTTGATAACCAACTTTCCTTCGAAAAACGGGATTACTTTGTCTTTTAAGCTCGGTAAGTCACGAACTACATAAGCAAGAGTTCTATCTGTCGGATCGATTCGACTATTTGGTTTGAGATATCCACAACCCAAACGTTTTCTGAAATAATTAAGTATTTCTCTACCACTTGGATTTTGCGAAACTTTTAAAAAATAGATCACTTGCCAGCCGGTTTTTGTTTCTCGAGAAGGAACTACGCTAACATAAAACATTCCTTCTCCTTCTGTGAAACCTACTAAATAGTCATCACTTACCTTAAAAAACATATTTTTACAAGAACTAGCCTTTCCTGCTGATAATCTCAGGATAGAGATTTTTACTAGTAATTAATTCTATACTAGTACTCTATTGTTTAGCAAGACTTTCCAGCATATAGCCAGATTTATATCCCTTTATTAAATTTGGACAAAAAGAGTAATTTTATCTCG
>CAYISM010000018.1:0-10462 GCA_964366085.1 uncultured Gammaproteobacteria bacterium
CGGCCAATTTTATCAGCTAATACACCTGTAGGCACTTCGGCAAGAAAGATTGTCGCAACAATGATTGACCAAATTGAGCTTACCTGTAACAGGCTTAACCCTCTTGTCTGCTGATAAAGTGTGCCAATATGGTTGTAAAAATAAAGATTAGAAAAGAAGGTTACAATCGCTAACTTCTTCGCATTGTCTAACGCCAACAATTTCTTCATCTATTGATTATAACAAGTTCGAATCCTGTCTGATGTTGAACAGTTTGATATAGTTTTCTGAGGCTAAAAATTAAGCTCCTCGGGCAGGATTTGAACCTGCGACCTTGTCCTTAACAGGGACCCGCTCTACCGCTGAGCTACCGAGGAATATCAACGAGCGACAGGTTCAATTTTACCATCGAACAAGGTTGAAATCCACCGGAGGTGCTATTTATTGGTATCGGTAAGTAAGAAGTAAACCTTTCCGTCTCCCCTTATTGCAATGGAGAATGGCCTTCTTTCTTGATCAGCCTTCCTGATTAGCTTTTGCAGCTTTCTTTTACCTTTATCGCCTTCCAAAGGTATGACTTTTCCAATTTTTCTTTCTGGGGTTGAAGCTTTTTCTCTGATCGTTCCGAAGTAAGAAGGACTTCCATGTCTTTCAAAAGTTTCTTTAAACTTAATAAGTGTTTGACGATCGATTTCCATATTGGAGATTTTAACCGAAGGGTTGTTGACTTGCAATTAATTCGGCGGATACACTTAGGGATATGAAAATCCCACTGATGCAAAAAATTGCTGTTTTGTTGTCGGCTGTTTTTTGTTTTTCTGGACAATATTAGCCAAAGGTTCTCCTGCGCCTTCCGCTTTGCCAACGCCGAGTTCTGGTCCGACACCCCTCCGGGTCAGGCCCTCAAGGGCCGGAGGTGAAACCAACTCCACCCCCCCCATCCCTTGGTGGGATTTTGTATAAATGTTCCAATATTTCTTTACCATCATATTGAACCTCAAGAGAATATCAACTCCGATGGCCACAAAAATTTAGCAGTAAATACAGAATATTTTGATAAACAAATGGCCTACTTAGTTTCGAAAGGCTATAAAACTCTTTCAATGAATGAGTTGGCGACCGCTTTAAATACAAAACAAAAACTATCAGGCAAAAACATAGTTATTACAATGCGACTCTTTTATCATGAATCTTCATAGAAATAGAGTGGGGAGCTTGCCTTTGTCCAGTTACGGAATTTAACTTCGATTCCAGGGAGCTGATTTTTTACACTTTGGGCAATGAATTTGCCCCAGGAAGATTATAGCTTCAACCTGCTGTTTGCAAAAAGGACAGGTACAACAGAGTTTTTCACCTATTAATAAGGACGGTCTTTCGAAAAAAGAGCCAAACGATGGCGGGCAACTTATTGAGTAAGAGCCAAGAATTCCTACTCTTTGCATTTCTTGGGCTACAAAGTAAGGATCTTTCCGAGTTTTTAAAAGATCAACAACATATTCGATAGCTTCTTGACTTGGAACAGACGCTGCCAGATTTTCTTTGTTCAGTGTAAATTTAAGAAAGTCTTCGACATCAAAACCATTACCTGCGATAAAAAGCTTGTTTCTTAGGAATTCGGCATTTGTGACACTCCCAAGTTGGGGCTGAAATTCCTTTGCGATTTCAAGACAGTGTTCTTTTGGAGTATCAATAAGGATAGTCTCACGAAGCAGCAAGGCCTTTTCCATTGTCTCCGGTATATAGGCAAGCTGGTAAATAACGATCTTGTTACAAGGATATTTTCCCTCCTTTAGCGGGCTAATCCAGAAAGAAGTTCCTTCGTCGTTTCTGTCCGCCCAGTTTTCAAGAAGGTCAAAAAATTCTCCTTCCTTCTCGCCCAGGTAAGAAGATCTGTCAATTTTTACGGAATTCCCCGTTTCCGGATCAACCAATTTGCCATTTCTGACAATTAGGTAGGAGCGATCTGATATTCTGTGGGTTTCGTTATGTAAACTAATAAGTTCAGGAAGTATTCTTTTTGAGTGAGTATCCGGCCAGATTCTGGCAAATTCTGTGGCGATTCGTAAATTTTCTGTGTTCATATTCCTGCTAAGTACAATTCTGTACCTAGCCGGATACCGAATGGTATCTGGCTCGGGATCTTGATGGGCTCTGGGTATGACAGTAGCGGCACTCCTACGGAATTACACCGTAATTCACCAATACATTAATTTAAAGATTTAAGATAACGGTGTCAAGGAGCGGAAATAATGCGGTGAATATGCGGGAATTGGGAAAAAGTTGACTGGCAACGGATAATCTGCTATTTTGGGATTAATGAACAGGCGCGAGATTTTATTTGTAATTGGGTTTTTGGTTATCCTTGCGGGCGTCGTCTATTTAATAAAGAGACCAAAAACCAAAACCGAACCAATTAGTACCCCTGATTTTTCCCAAGTTCAACAGAAACTGGAGAAAAATTTTAACCTTCAAATTCCGGAGAATATAGATAAAGCCCAACTTAAAGACGTAACCGGGGGAAATGCAAGCGGTATCGCAACCAGAAAATTTGAAGCTGGAAAATTTTTCCATACAGTTTTAGCTGATTTGCCTGATCCTGCCAAAGGATATTTTTATGAAGGTTGGCTCGTAAGGGCAAAACAAGGAGACTCTGACTTTGATTTTTTCTCAACAGGCCGAATGAAAATGACAAAAGGAGGTTGGATTTTAGAGTACCAATCGACAAAAAATTATCCGGACCATAAGGGAGTTGTTATAACTTTAGAAAAAGTAGCCGACAAAAAACCGGAAAAACATATTCTTGAGGGTAACTTCTAAACTGTTATTCTTCTTTTAAGGGTTTACCAATTGATCTTAATTTGCTAGATTGAATTCATGCTAAGTCTGTTACCCCTCTTTGGATATCTTTTCTTGGGAAGTGTGGCGGGGCTTTCCGGGGGACTACTTTTGATATGGAAGGAAAAGCTTATAAAAGGTTTTTCTATTCACCTTATTTCTTTTGCCGCAGGAGTAATTCTTGCAACTGCCTTTCTGGATCTTCTTCCCGAAGCTGTTAAAAAAGGTGGAGAGGGAACATTCTTGCTTATTTTAATTGGCCTTGTTATATTTTTTTTGGTTGAAGATCTTTTGCTTCACTTTCACCACCACGAAGAACATCAACATAGACTTTCATCAGTTGTACCGCTGTTAGTCACAAGCGACACCATTCACAATTTTATAGATGGAGTAGCAATCACGGCAAGTTTTTTGGCAAATCCTTCCTTAGGACTTGTGGTTTCTCTTGCAACATTCTTTCATGAGATTCCCCAGGAAATAGGGGACTTTGCGGTTCTACTTTCAGCGGGTGTAAGCAAGAAAAAAGTTGTAATTTACAATCTTCTTTCGGCACTTGCAACCTTTGTTGGCGCATTTCTAACATTAGCCTTGGCCAAGTCGACCAATAATCTCATCGGTCCGCTCTTGGGGCTTACAACCGGAATGTTTCTTTATATTTCTTCGGCCGATATCTTGCCGGAGTTGGTTCGTGGGGAGAGGAAGAATCTAAGATGGCATACGGCAGGATTTTTTCTGGCAGGAATAACCTTGGTGGTCTTTTTGACGAAGTTTTTGCCTGGATAAAGCTAGAGATATGCAATAAAAATAGGAGGTGATTTTATGAAGATTACTATTTATTCCACTACAACTTGTCCTTATTGCAAAATGCTTAAAGACTATTTGAAGGAAAAGAGTATTACATTTACTGAAAAGTTAGTTGATCAAGACGATGCCGCACGGGAGGAAATGATGGCTGTCTCGGGTGGATTTTTGGGAGTGCCGTTTACCGCGATTACAAAAGACGACGGGAGCAAAGAGACGGTTTTGGGATTTGACAAAGGGAAATTGAATTCCGTACTCGGAATTTAAGTAGACGGTAGTATGTAGTAAGTAAACTCTACTTACTCGAATTCACAATTCTCGTTAAGTGATTTTGATCCCCCAAAATGCTATTTATAATTGCAAATCAAAGTATTTTGGGTATAGCAAGGAAAAATAGCAGATTGCGTACTACATTCTACTAGCTACCCGCTACTAACATTATGATTTTTGTTAATTTTAAAACCTTTGAAGAAGGAAGCGGCCAAAAAGCTCTAAATCTAGTTAGGATTTTAGAGGAAGTTGCCGTAGAAACCCAGCAAAAGATTATCCCCGTTGTTCAAGTTATCGATGCTGAAGAAGTTGTTAATGCAACTAAACTTGAAGTGTGGATTCAGCATATTGACCCTATCTCTTACGGCCCCTACACAGGCTGGGCTCTTCCCGAGGAGGTAGCCCGTATCGGTATTAGAGGTGTTTTTTTAAATCATTCAGAACATAAATTTGTCAGTTGGGACGATTTGGCAAAAGCTGTTGCAAGATGCAAAGAAGTCGATCTTAAAACACTTGTCTTTGCGGGAAACTTGGAGGAACTTGAAAAAGTATTAAGTCTCGGTTCAACCTACGCTTCCTATGAACCACCGGAATTAATTGGGAGCACTGAAACTTCTGTTGCGACAGGGCACCCCGATATAATTGCTAAGGCATCAGAACTTGCCAAGGCACGAGAGACTCCATTGATTATTGGAGCGGGGATTCACTCCCGCGAGGATGTTAAAAGAAGTTTGGAATTGGGAGCGGTTGGAGTTGCGGTAGCTACAGATATTGTCAAAGCGGAAGATCCCAAGAAGGAGCTTTTGGATTTAGTGGAGGGATTTACCGCGTAGCGGGTTATTCAATGAAAATTTACATTGGAGCTGACCATAGAGGGTTCAAATTAAAAAGCGAAGTGGCAACATGGTTATTTAAATGGGGATACAAATTTGTTGATATTGGGGCTGATTTTTTGGATCCATCGGATGATTACACAATTTATGCCCAAGAAGTAGCTTCGTTGGTTGCAAACGATAAATCTTCAAAGGGAATACTTATTTGCGGTAGCGGGGTTGGAGTTGAAGTTGTTGCAAATAAATTTGACGGAGTGAGAGCCTCAATCGGGAAGTCAAAAGAACAAGTTAGGGCCGGTCGAAATGATGACGATATGAACGTTTTAGTTATTGCATCCGACTATACAACCGAGGAAGAAGCAAAGGAAATGGTTAAGGTTTTTTTGGAAACGGATTTTTCGGGGAAGAAAAGGTATAAAAAAAGACTTCAGGAAATTGAAAAGATAGAAGCCAATAACTAGTTTTTGACAGAATTATGAAATAAGTTCATACTCCAGATATGAACTATCAACGGATAACAATTAGCTTGCCAAATCATATTTACGAGGACCTTCTGGCTCTCTATGGAAAAGGGAAGATCAGCAAGCTTTTGGCTGAGGTTGCCCAAAGTCGAGTTTTACAAGACAAGCTTTATAAAAAAAGTGCTGTCGATGAGTTTTATGCGCTTCGTAAAATTACCACAAAAAGAACAATTAAACAGATTTTGGCTGGAATCCACAAAGGTAGGATATGAAGAAATATGTGGTTGATGCTTCTATTATTTTGACGGAAATTCTTGAGAGTCGGAAAGAAATTGCTGATCAGATAAAGGAATACCTGATTTCTGCCGAAAAAGAAAAAATCGAATTATTTTCGACTGTGTTTTTGAAAATGGAAGTAGCCAACGGAATTGGGTTTAACGAAAAAGATATTCCGAAAGCATCAAGACTTTTGAAAGTATTTTTTAAGTTGCCTATAAGATTTATTACTATTGACAACGTTATATATGAAGAAAGCCTGTCAACATCTTATAAATTAGGAACGACAGTCTATGATACCTCTTATCACATTTTGGCCAAGGCGCAAAATGCTACATTTTTAACCTGTGACGAAAATTATTACAAAAAAGCTAAAAGCTTGGGTGACATAGAACTTATCGGCTAGAAAAACTCGAGGCGAATAATTAAGTTTGAGTGGAACAAGTGGAACCTAGATAAAAGTTATATTAAACACGGAATTACATCTAAGGAGGCAGAAGAGGTATTTGTAAGCGAGAAATCGTTTGTTGTATCCAATATAAAACATTCCCAGAAAGACATGCCTTATCAGTCTTTAATTAAGCAATTTATTTACAAAAGTTTGGAGAACTCAGATAAATAATTAGTCTTGCTTACTACTGGCTACTTGCTACATACTAATAGTTGATGACTCTTCCAAAATTAACCGATCTTAATGTTTCTGAGAAAAGAGTCCTTCTAAGATTAGATTTGGATGTAACAGAAAACTTTTCAAGGGTCGAAGCAGTAAATAAAACACTAACATATTTGGTTGAAAAGAGGGCCAAAACTATAATAATTGGACACAAAGGACGTCCTAACGGAGTTGTTAGTCAAAGTTTAAGTCTAAGTGGAATTGCGGAAAAAATCTCGGAAATTCTAGGAAAGAAAGTAAAATTCGTTAACGATATTGTGGGACAAGAGGCAAAAGATGAATCCTCGAAACTTCAGGAAGGAAAAATAATGATGTTGGAGAATTTGAGATTTGATAGCCGTGAATCCCTCGAATTCCCTTCGACTCCTTCGATTTCACTCAAGACAAGTTCGCTCAGGGTAAATGCTCGGGATGAAGAAGCAAACGGTTTTGCAGAATCACTGGCGTTGCTGGGAGATTTTTACGTTAACGAGGCGTTTGCAGTTTCTCACAGGGCTCACGCGTCCATTGTCGGAGTTCCAAAGTTTTTACCTCACGCAGCAGGATTTAGATTTATCGAGGAAGTTGAGAATTTAAGTAAAATCCTTGAGGACCCCAAACGGCCGGTAGTAGTACTGATTAGCGGAGTCAAGGAAGACAAGGTTCAAATGGCGAAGGATTTAACCAAGATTGCGGATAAAGTTTTGGTTGGCGGAAGACTTCCTGAGTATATTAGCGAGAATGCGGGAAGTGTAAGACTACAACAGAACGAAAAAATGATTGTGGCCAATCTTATTCAAGATAAAGAAGATATTACCTTAAATTCGATAGACATATTTAAAGAAGAAATCAAAAAAGCCGGCACTATAGTCTTGGCTGGTGTATTGGGAAAGTATGAGGATGAAGGACACAGACAAGGCACAAGGGAAATTTTTGAAGCCGTTGCCAACTCTTCTGCCTTCAAAGTAGCGGGAGGAGGAGACACTTTAAATGCGGTTAACATGTTTGGATTTAGAGACAAATTCAACTGGCTCTCTGTCGGCGGAGGGGCGATGATCGAGTTTCTTATTAAGGGAACGCTTCCGGGAATTGAAGCCTTGTTGCACTGAAATAAAATGTGATAGAGTTAATGGAGAAGGTCCCGGTGAGATACTTTCAGATCTGGGCCACAAGTTAGATAGTCTGAAGCCATCTAACGTGGCTCCGTTGAGTGTCCCGAAGGGACTACTTAACTGGAGGTGAGGAAAATGAAAAGTTTAAAGACAATTTCCAAATGGTTAGTGGTTCTTGGAGCCATAGAATTGGGGTTAATGAGTGTTGTTGGTTTTGACTTAGTTGGAAGCTTACTAGGTAGCTGGCCATTGTTAGTTAAGGTCGTTTATATGTTGGTCGGGGTTGCAGGCCTTTGGGGAGCTTACGCAATGCTTACGAAGAAAAAGTAGTCCAGTTTTTAGTCTAAGTCTACGTCTAAGCAGAAGAGATTTTAAAATGTTATACGGTTTATCCAGATGATTTATCTTAGACTTAGACTGTATACTTAGACCGATATGGTTAAAGTTGGAATTAATGGCTTTGGACGTATTGGACGGATTGCTTTTAGAATTGGACTTCTAAAACATCAAAACGATATAGAATTTGTAGCAATAAACACCTCGGGAAGCATGCCTGTTTCCGGTTGGGCGCATCTGGCGAATTTTGATACGACGTATCGTCAATTCGAATTAAAAGTTAAAAGTGAAGAGAGAGTAACCAGCTCCGCCGTAAAAGTTCCTGAAGAAGCAACTGATGAAGATCCTCTGATCGGGTATCTCGTGATCCCGGAGAAAAATATCAAGGTTCCGATCCTCGCTCAAAAAGACCCAGCCAGGATTCCCTGGAGTAATTATGGGGTTGAGGTTGTGATCGAAGCAACCGGAAGGTTTACGACCGAAGAAGATGCCAAAAAACACGCGATAGTGGGTGCAAAAAGAGTGGTAATTTCAGCTCCTGTCAAAGGAGGAAATGTTGGAACTTACATAATAGGAGTCAATGAGTTTAAGGGAGAGGCTGAGGTTCTCTCGAACTCTTCTTGTACTACAAATTGTGTAGCTCCGGTCGCAGCTGTCATGCATGCTAAGTTTGGCATTGAAAAAGCAACCATAACAACAGCACATGGATACACCGACGACCAGAACCTCCAAGATAATTCCCATAATGATCTTCGCCGCGCCCGAGCTGCGGCCGAAAATATTATTCCAACTACAACCGGGGCTGCAATTTCAACAACAGAAACAATTCCGGAATTGAAAGGTCTTTTTGACGGACGAGCTCTAAGGGTTCCCGTTCTAACCGGTTCGATTACCGATTTTACGTTCGTTCTCAAAAGAAATGTAACAACTGAGGAAGTAAACCAAGCATTTAAAGATGCTACAGAAAATCCATTATACAAAGGAATATTGGCCGTATCCGAGGGAGAGCTAGTTTCATCTGATATCATCGGACGGAGCGAATCGGCGATTGTTGATTTACCATTAACCCAAGTAATTGCTGGAAATTTGGTCAAAGTTTTTGCCTGGTACGATAACGAGTGGGGATATGCAAACAGGCTAGTTGAGCAAGTAATTAGGGTTGGTAGAACTTTGTCGTCAAACACAGTGCCAACAGACCCAATTACTCTTTCTTTCAAAAATGGTTGAAATAATTCCTGCGATACTGACAAACGATATCAAGGAAGTAGAGGAGAAAATTAGACTAGTTGAGAGGGCCAGCCTCGCCGAAGACTCGCCTCGCGGCGAAGCGGGCGTCGAGTCTAGGCGGGTTCAAATCGATATAGTAGATGGAGTTTTTGCAGACAACAGAACCATTGAGCCGGACGTTCTTGGAAAGATTGATACCGACTTAAACTTAGACTTTCATCTGATGACTAACGAACCCATTGATTGGGTCGAGAGATGCGTTCGGGGAATGGCGGACAGAATTATTGGGCAAGTTGAGATGATGTCCGATCAAATCGCATTTATCGGAAAAGTTCAGGAGGTTGGGTTACAAGTAGGACTCGCGATTGACCTTGATACGCCTGTTTCGGCCCTAGATCCAACAATTTTAACCAATCTTGATGTGGTTTTGGTAATGGCAGTTAAGGCCGGTTTTGGCGGACAAAAGTTTGATCCAAGAGCACTTGAGAAAATAAAAGAACTTGATGAATTAAGGCTAAGAGACAAAACTCCTTTCAGAATCTGTGTCGATGGTGGAGAAACCGAAGATACCACTAACGACACTCATTTTGCAGGAGCAGACGAAATAGTTATTGGCAAAAGAATTTTTGAAGGAGATTTGGCGGAAAATATTAAAAAGATGCAAGAAGCAGCACATAGGTTGGGATAAAAGTTACGAAGTTATACCCAAAATACTTTGATTTGCAATCATGAGTAACATTTTGGGGGATCAAAATCACTTAACGAGAATTGCAAATTCGAGTAAGTGGAGTTTACTAAGATGTTGGATAACAAAGATTTTTTAAAAAGAAAGATAAGACAAATCTCATACTTCGGCTTTGCCGATGCAGACCCGGACGATCCCTTATACAAAGAGGCTTATGACGTTTCAAAGTTTCTAAGCGGCAAGGGTTTTGTAGCTATAAATGGAGGAGGACCGGGAGTAATGAGGGCAGTTTCTGAAGGAGCAAAGGCTGGAGGTGGAACTGCTGTGGGAGTAACATTTTACCCTAAGGATATAACGAACTTTGAAGGACGCGACCCCAAAAACCCTTTAGATATAGAGATTAAAACTGCAAATTACCTGGAGCGAACACTGAAACTTTTAGAATTGGGGGATGCATATGTAGTTTTCAAGGGAGGTACGGGCACAATTTCCGAATTTGGAATGGCTTGGGGTTTAGCTCGGCTTTATTTTGGTCATCATAAACCACTTATTCTTTACGGCGATTTTTGGAATAACATAGTCAAAAGCTTTGTTGACAATATGAGGACAAGGCCGGAGGAACTTAAAGTTTATAGAGTAGTTAATTCCCCAGAGGAGGCTTATGAGGCAATAAATCTCTTTGAGGATTTGCTGAAAGAACAAAATCACGCACATAAGGAAGAGAAAGCATTCCAGCTGTAAGTTAGGCAATAGGCACTAGGGAATAGGCAATAGATATTAGATGCTGAATTTTAATAGTACTGTCGCAAATATCGGTGGTTGGTTAACGAAACAAGAGGGAGAGTTCTTGTATGAATCCGCCAGAAAACTTCCCAAAAGAGGAATCGTTATTGAGATAGGATCTTGGAAAGGGAGATCAACTATCTGTTTTGGTTTAGGCTCGAAAGATGGTCAAGGTGCAACAACTTATTCGATAGATCCTCATACTGGTTCTT
>CAYISM010000019.1:0-10195 GCA_964366085.1 uncultured Gammaproteobacteria bacterium
ATCTTCCCGATATCCATTGATGGATATAAAAAGGATGCAAAGCGGGGTTGGGGTAGTTTTGGTTGACACCCATTGTGGTGAGTGCAAATGGAGAATAGGTCTTGACGGTGGGATAACCAAGATTATCGATTGCGGTGATGCTTCTTGTGACGAACTCCACGTCTTTCCGCAAAAAGTTGTATAATTTCCCACAGCGATGAAAGACAGAGAAAGACGACAATTAAGCAAAGGGAATGGGAAAGAAGACCCAGTAGGCTTAGTAGATCCTTTAGATATTTATTTGAAAGAAATCGGGAAGCATCCTCTTTTGACCAAAGAGCAAGAAGTTGACTTTGCAAAACAGTTCGAGGCGGGGAGGCTGGCAGAAAAAATTCTTTTTTCAAAAAGAAGACCTTTTCCAGAAAAAAGATCAGAGCTGGAAGATAAAGTTAAAATTGGCCAGGACGCAAGAGAAAAACTAATAAATTCCAACTTAAGATTGGTTGTTGGTATAGCCAAAAAATATATGTATCGAGGAGTTGGCCTTTCCGATCTTATCCAAGAGGGGAATATGGGCTTAATGAAAGCTGTTGAAAAATTCGACTATCGGAAAGGATTTAGATTTTCGACCTACGCAACTTGGTGGATAAGACAAGCGGTAGCTAGGGCGATTCCCGAATATGGGGGAGGGGTAAGATTTCCAACTCATGCGGGAGATGCTTTTGATCATATAGCCAGAGCAGAAGCAGGGGTTGAAAGAAAAGATGGTCAGAAACTTACATTGAAAGAACTTTCAGAAATCACAGGTTTTAAAGAGAAAAAAATTGAAAGACTTAAATTATCTCCTTGGAACGCGCTTTCTTTAGATAATCCTATTCATGGTGGAGAGGAGGACTCGGCTGCCTTGGGAGAATTTGTCGAGGATGAGGACGCAGTAGATCCTCTGGAAGCTGCTCACGTAGCAATGAAGCTTGAAACGGTTTATCGTGCGCTTGGTCGTTTAACTCCGAGGGAAGAAGGAGTATTAAGACTAAGATCGGCCTACACTCTCGAAGAAATCGGCAAGAAGATTGGGGTAACAAGAGAAAGGGTTAGACAGATTGAGGTAAAAGCGATGAAAAAATTGAAATTAGAACCGGGATTGTCAAAATATCTTGAGAAGTAGTTTAGGTCGCCTTTGCAAGCCCGCCAGGATTCGCCTCGCAACTCCGTTGGAACCACATTTGCAGGTCCTGGTGGACTATGTGGGAACTTATTTTTGCAGCATCAGGCGTTTTTGGACAGTGATTTTGCCAATATTGGTTTCTTCTAACAGTGAGGTATGGTCGGTAATGGCTGCAAACCACTGATTCTGGGTAGTTATATTTTTGTCAGGCTCGATAATAAGAAAACGGATGCGACTGGGGCAATTGAGGGTGGGAGTCCGATAAGAGTGCGAATCGGGAAGATGCGTGAGGGGGTCGCCAGGAAAACTAGAATATTCGCAGGGCAAGTAGCCGTATTTTGCCAAGCCGTGCCACCAGAAAAGATATTGGTAGGGGTAATCAAAGACCGAAGGTAGGTATGAATAAGCAGAAAAGCCAGCAGCGCTTTTTTGATAGACCCAATCGACGGCCGCAATTTCGTTGACCAGCAAGCTGGGATTGTTTGTGGGACGGAAGTTTTGCTGGTAGCGGTTGATAAAGATACCAAGGTGGGAATAGATTGAGACCATAAGTAGAGCGGTGCCTAAAAGCGTGGGGATTTCGGTCAGGGCCAGAAGGACAGCCAAGAAGATAAGCGGTGAGAGGAAAGCAGTTTGCCAATCCCGCCAACCCGAGTTAGTGATAAAAAATGTCCAGGAGAGAAAGAATAAACTAAGGGACAAGATAATAAAGTGTTTGGCGAAGGGATTAACTTTGTGTGCATAAAGTTTTCTGAAAAAGAGAACTAGGACAAGCACGAAACCCAATATGCCAATTTCGGGTGTTTGACGATACAGGCTGCGGGCAATGATGAGGGAGAATCTGTGATTAATATTGAGGATTTGTGAACTTCTAAAGACTCCATTGGGGTTGTAGAGTTCTTTGATCAGGGTATGTGTTTGGGAGAAGTTAGTAGTGAACTCACTTAAGATATGAGGTGTGAGGAAAAGAAGAAGAGTTAATAGTGCGGTGAAAAACTGACGCAGAGAAAGCTTGCGCGCAATTAGTGAAATTGTCCCCAGACCTAAATAGAGCATGTTGGCTGCAAGCGCGGGGGCGAGGTCTGTATGGAACATAAGACCAAAGGGAATGGCGGCGAGGATGTATTTATTCCGGTTGCCGCGTAAAAAGTCAGTAAGCCAGAAAATGCCGATTACACTAAGGAAGAAATTAGGAAAGGGGTTGAAAGCGTAGAGAGAGAGGTCGTAAAACCCCAACGATGTTAGCAGAATTGCTCCGATGGCCAAACCAGTCAGAGGAGAGATTTCGCGTGAGACTCGGCGGATAATAATGGCGGTAAGGAGAACGTTGAGAAGAATAAGCATGAATACGCCCCCGAAGGGATGGCCCTGAAATAAAAAGTATCCGACGGCAATGAAGTAATACCATAATGGACCGGCATATATGCCAAAGATACTGGTTTCCGGGCCAAGAAGCGGGAGATGACGGTGAACGAGAATTTCACGGACATGGAGAGCATCATTAGCCTGATCCATAGTGAAATAGAAATTGTTTCCCAGAGGCGGGAGAAGGCGAAGGATAAGAGCGGTAAGTATGATGAGAGCGAAGAAGAAGTGATATAGTTTGGGACTGAAATGTTGAAAACGAAAACGATGGAATAGAATAAGACGGACCCAGAGACGTGCTACTCCTAAAAGAGTGGTAATTAGATGTTTGGGATGAAAGAACTGGGATTTACCGTGGGCGCGTTCGTAATGGTGGATCGAAACTTCTCTAAAGGAGGCGTGAGCGCGCTGGGCAGTTTTGACCAGCTCTAAACAAATGTGGCCGCTACTGGAAGACATATTGAGTTTTTGTAAAAGAGAGCGCCTGATGAGGCGGAAATCGCAGTCAACATCAGTGATAGGGAGCCAAAAGAGCCAACGAGCAATAAAACTGTATAGATTGCCGATCATAATTCGATAAGTTGCATCATGGCGGGACATCTTGATGTCATTAACAAAGTCCACATCCGGGCTCATAAGTTGAAGTAGGATAGGAAGCTCGCCCACATGATATTGACCGTCGCCGTCGGTGTAGAAAACTAAATCTTTGGTAGCGGCGGCAAATCCTGACCGCAGAGCGGCGCCGTACCCAAGATTTTTGGGATGGGTGATGACTTTGAGGGTAGGATAGGTTTTTTGCAGGCGATTTAGGACCGCAGCGCTACTATCAGTAGAGCCATCGTTTATGACCACAATTTCAAAGTCGGAGGTTAGCTTGGGAGCAATTTTGAAAGCTTCTTTTACCAATTTGCCAATACTATGTGAATCGTTATAGCAGGGGAAAAAGATGCTTAGACTGGGTTGAGGCATGGTTGGGATTTAGTTTATACCAAACATACCCTAGTTTGCACCTTAGAAAGTATGTTTGGGGATCATACTCATCAAACGAGAATTGCAAATTTGAGTACGATGAGTATATAACAGATTTCAAGAACACCACTGGATACAGCAAGACTTGCAAGGCCGGAGGGAATCGAACCCCCATCATGGGTTTTGGAGACCCAGGTCCTACCGTTGAACGACGGCCTTAAATAAGTGGGTTGGAGACGGTTGTGCTACCGTTGACACCATGACCCTAGATGTATCATATTTTACCTCATATAATACGTATATACAAAGATGATGGAAAATGCGGAAATTTTTGGCGTTGATACTATTTCCCGATTGCCGGAGCTGCTAAAAAAACCACATGATTTAGTCGTGGTAGATGTTGGCTCCGGTAATTATATTTCTACTTTAGTAGAAAAAGGGACGCTTCTTATTCTAATTGGTCCTAATCTGGACCCGGCAAATTTGGATTGGGGAGATAACTACCAAGACGAGGGAGGAGAAGTTTTAGCTTTGCCAATGAGGGTGGAAGACGTTGGCGATTTTTTGTCCAATAAGGCGGATCGAATCCAAATGATAGCTCCAGATCCTGACGAGGCGCTGACGATGCTTGATAGCTCTTTGCCCATGTTGAAAAAGGGTGGAGAGGCTGTTTTGATATTTGATATAGTCTCAAACAAGAAAGAAAAAGTAGATGGGGCAATCGCGGCAATAAAGGAAGAGTATTCAAGATTGAGATCCAGAACTTTTGAACCGAATGAGCTTGATCCAGACGAAGCTGTCGAAGGCACTATTAACTCAGGTATAATCTCCGGGTCGGGGAAAGTATTGATTTTGAGAAAGTAAGACTATTTTAACTTAGTGGTTTCTTTGTGGACTTGGTGTTTTTTGCAAAATTTACAATATTTTTTGATTTGCAATTTTCCTTTACCTTTTGTATCCATGTTAACTTTATTCCGCTCGGTAATGTAATTTTGATTCTTACAGACGGAACAAATTAAAGCCACCAATTCTCTTGCGCCCTTTTTCGCCATACGTGGGTATTTTATACCCAAAATACTTTGATTTGCAACTATAAATAAAATAGCATTTTGGGGGATCAAAATCACTTAACGAGAATTGTGAATTCGAGTAAGTGGAGTTTACACAATTGGCGATGTTTATTAAAGAGGTATATATATGGTGTTGATGGGACTTGAGGCACTAGGTCAGTTCTCGGAGCTGTCGAGTTATTGCTCTTAAGCCCGCGATTCTTTGTTTAATTCGAGCAGGTGCTTCTCGAAGTTGCTGTGGTGTTTGATGTTGGTGTAGCGTCTCAAAAATAATTTCGCCCGTTGGAGGCAATTCGAAAAGAGTCTCCTTTTCTCTAGAAGATTCGTTTGATAAAAAAATGCAGATTTTACTTTTGGTAACAAAATCAGCTTCTGGTAACTCTCTGTTAGTACGTACCTTTATGTTTACCTTCTTTCCTTTAATTCGGATTTCCACTGGCCCCGTGCTTCTATAAAAACGGCTCTGGTAGTTCCACGGAGTCCATTCCATATTGGGGTATAACGGAGTTAGGACAAGTATCCTTTCCAAAACTCGCCGTTGAGACTCATAATCGCTCAAAGCTTCTCGAAGCCTTGGGTTACGGGTAGCTAATTCGAGAGCATCTTCAAGATCCGTAAAGTGCGCACCCGATTCTTGCGAGTAACGTTCCCTTTTAGACATTTGTCAGATTTTACACGCTACTTTACGAAAGTCAAGAGCAAAATTGAGCCGGAAAGCGTACTTAGCTCGAACCTATCAAAATATATCACACCAGAGTTAGGTATTCAGCTTTCAGCCCTAAAAGAACACCTAGGGACAAAAAGTTTTGTTTTTGCATAATTAATGACTAGTTGTATACATGGTTGCTGCTACTCTTGGACCGGTTGAACCATGGAACCGTTGTCTATATAACTCGTGCGGTTTCCAGTTACCTAGTATACCTGGATGGTAATTGCGTTTGTCTCTAGGTACTTCATCCCGCTCAATAACCTCATGCCAACCGGGAAGGGGTAATACAGGGAGTATGCTAGAAATATTACCTGATATCACTACACAATTAACCTCAATACCCCTTTTCCTAGCGATATATAAACGATGAGCCCCATCAACTATAACCGGGATTCCGTTATAAGGTTCTTCTTTCCAGACTTCCAAAATCGGAGGACAAATGTAATTATTATCATCTATCTTCACGACACCTTTCAAATTAAATATATCTATTCCCTGGCTTGATAGCTCCTTATCTAGGGCTTCAATCATTGCAAGATTGCTTCGTAAAACATATTTAGCTGTTGGTTTTACAACCGACGGGTTGATTCTTTCGTGCTTAATGTCCGCGTATTCGTAAGGCTTGGGTAATATACACCACATATCGCTATCTGTGTTCAAATAGATACATTCTCGCAAATACATTTCCAAAAATCCGCTTCCCTCTAAATCGTATTCTCGTGGGTCAAGTGTTATTCTTTCTGCCATAAGATTTAATTTCTCAAGATTTCCTAGATTGGAAAAATTCCTTTAGTATTTCTCTGTGATCGAAGACAATATCTAATCTATCCAAATCTTCTTCTGAAGCAAAAATAACTTCTTTTATCTCTGAATCCCCTAAATTAATATCTCCTGCTATCTCTCCGGTAAAATAGGTAGTTTTCCATGGATCCGTGGGATCTGAATTTATGTTGACACTTTCTGAGTAAAAAGTGGGCACAAAACTGACTCCAATTTCTTCTTTAACTTCCTGGATTATTGCAGATTCGGCACTTTCACCAACATCTAGCTTACCTCCAATTAAAGAGTATTGTCCTTCACCCATTCCTTCTCCTCGTTTGCCCAATAATACTCTGCCTCCTTGATCCAAAATAATTGCCCCACATACATGTTTCATTAGCGTTTTCTGTTCATTTCAATTAACTTTCTTATTGTTTCTTTTGCTTTTGAGCCGAGAACGGGAGTCGAACCCGTGACCTTGCCCTTACCAAGGGCACGCTCTGCCGACTGAGCTATCTCGGCTTTGTGCTGCGGGTAGGATTCGCCATGCAAAGAGTACAAAATCCTTGATTTGCATTATCGAACCCGACCACAGCATGAGTCTTCGAGTGCTGCGGGTAGGATTCGAACCTACGTAGGCCGACCGGCCGGCAGTTTTACAGACTGCTCCGATTGTCCACTCCGGCACCGCAGCATTTTACGTCTTGACCCGTCTTAGGGATTTGAACCCTAGACCTGCTGTTTATCCCAGTACAAACCGTGCTTGTACTTGAGCCTTCCCAGGGAATCGAACCCTAATCGACGGTTTACAAAACCGCTGCTCTGCCGTTGAGCTAGGAAGGCACGTACTTCTGCGGGCAGGCAAAACAGCAGCCCCGCCTGCGCATCGCCCCAGCGGAGCTCTGGCGGGCAAGTCTACCGCTGAGCTAAGACGGCGCGTACAAATTATACCAGAAGTAAAGCCTAGAAGAGAAGTTCGACAACGAGATGACCCTGCGTATAAGAGTCCGGAGATTTTCCTGGTGATTACCAGGTGGGTGAGCAGTCCGCCAGATGTAAACAGTTGCCGGCGAGAACTTTCGCTCCTTGGCCCCGCAATTGCGGGGCTCCCTATCGAATAGACAGTCAGGAAAGTCTATCCGAAACTCTCGTCTACAGGGTCAATTATTATTTTATCAGAAAGGTCAAGGGATGCCCAGTGCCCAGTTTTTAAATAATTGAACTACCGGGGATTAGGATTGAGAGAATAACATTGATGATCGGGGAGATTATGAGAGAAACCAATGATGAACCGCCGATTGTCGGGAAAATCAAAAATAGAAGCAGAATCATTCCATATCGATTTAGGAACCGGTCGACGGAGTAAGAATACTCTTTTGGCAACAGACCCACTAAAATTTTTCCACCGTCAAGAGGATGGACCGGAATCAGGTTAAATACAGCCAAAGCTACATTTAAAATAATAAAAGGGTAAAAAATGCCGGAAAACACGGTCAGGGCGGAAAACGGGTTAGTGGTTAACCTTAAGATAAAAGAAAGAATCACAGCAAGGGTAAGATTGGAAAGCGGCCCCGCAAGGGAAATTAAAGCAGCATCGCGCTTTGGGTTGGCAAGATTATAAGGATCAAACACAACTGGTTTTGCCCATCCAAACGGAATTACCGGAATTCCCAAAGATCGAAGAACAACAAGGATAAGAAGAAGTGTAGTTCCGAGAGGATCGTAGTGGACAAGAGGATTTAAGGAAAGTCTTCCTGCAAGGCGGGGCGTAGGATCTCCAAGTCTATCTGCCATCCAGGCATGAGATGCTTCATGAATTGTAATTGCGACCGCAAAAGCCAAAAGCCAAATTAGAATTGTCATACCAAGTCATTCATAGTATAATCGGTTTTACAGTTAACAGTAAACAGTTAACAGTTAACTGTTTTTTTATGTCTTACGTTTGTGACAATTGCGGTAAGAAAGTTATAGTAGGACGCACCCAAAAACACCATAGAGGTGTTGCGGGAAAGCGTTGGAAAAGGCGTGCTCAAAAAACGGCCCGAACATTTAGACCAAACCTCCAAAAAGCTACCATTTTAGTCTCCGGAAAATCAACCCAAATGCGAATTTGTACAAAATGTTTAAAGAGGTTTAAGAAAGAAGGAAAAATTGTTGTTTAATCCCCAAATGAGGCCGAAGGATAACCTAGTTTAAATTCTTCCCAAGGAACTTCGGTTTTGGCTTCAAGCTGGACTAAATCAGGCACTAGTCGGTAGGCACTAGGTACTAGTTTTTCTAAGTGGGCCCTCAGAATCTTTAATCTTAGTATCTTAGTATCTTTATCACTTAGTACCCTCACCTGTGTCCAGGCTCCTGGCCAGGGATACATGGCTCGGATGAAGCAGTCCAGAGAATAAGCAGAGCTTGCGCCTTTAGCGTAGGCACTGGGCACTAGGGAATAGTTTTTAATGAAAGGAATTCCCCAGGAGTCTTTGGGTCGGACCCGAGGTCGGGTCCGACCCGAGGTCGGGTCGGACCCAAGCCTATCTAACTTTAGGAATTATGGCGGAATAAAACCATCCTCCTTTGTAATTTGAGTTGTGAACGTTGCCTCCTTATGATTTTGCTCCTTCAATTTAATTTTATTTGCGACATAAGCCGGGACTAACGCTGTGACAACTTCTCCAGATCGTTCAAATAATCTATTTCTTAGAGTTTCAGTTGTATCATTTTCAAATATTTCTTCTGTGAATTGAGAGACGATTGGTCCATGGTCAAGTTTTTCATCAAGTTTAATTATTGTTACCCCTGTTTGGGCAAGTCCCGAGACAATCGCGGCTTGAACAGGCGATGCCCCTCGAAAAGAAGGAAGTAAAGAAGGATGGACGTTGAGAATGCCAAATTTCAAACGATCAATGACCAATTTAGGAATGATTTCTCCATATGCTGCCAATACTCCAAGATCAGCATCTACTTTTTTTGGTATTAAATCGGATGGAGAGTAAAATACCGGAATTTTTCGTTTATAAGCCCAAGTATCAACCGCGGAGTATGTGATAAACTGTTTTCTTCCGGTGGGTTTTGGTTTTTGAGTTACGACCGCGACAATTCCACTTTCGCCGTTCTTTGAACTAAATTTTTTATGGACCTCGTTTACTATTGGTAAAACGTAATCCGGTGTTCCGAAAAATACAATCTTCATTTTAATTCAAACTCCTCCCAGTCATTGTCCCCGTTAAATTTATAAAGCGGTTTTTTCTGTTCAAGAAGCCGGTCCACAAAAATAATTCCGTTTAAATGATCGATCTCGTGTTGAATAATCTGAGCGGTCAGGCCTTCATATTTTTCGACGACTTTGTTTCCATTCACGGTTTGATATTTTATTTCAATTCCGAAGATCCTTTTTATTGGTCCGTAATAATTAGGGAGTGAAAGACAACCCTCCATTATCGAATTTTTTGTTTTTTTCTTTTGAGTAGATTCGGTAGTTGAAATAATTTCGGGGTTTATAACAACTTTGACAGTGTTTCTGTCTTTAAAAACGAAAACCCTGACGTTTTTTCCCACTTGAGACGCAGCAAGACCAACTCCTTCAGGATCTTTTTGTACGTTTAAGGTATCCTTTAAATCTTTTATAAGGTCAAGGATTTTTTTATCAATCTTAAGAACCGGCTTTGAGATTTGTCTTAGCCTTGGGTCGTGAGAGCTTATAATCCTTCTTGTCATATAGGAATTATACACGATCAGCCTACTTTTCGAGTCTAGAAAGTTCCTCTTTAACCATCAGGTCGTTGGGATTAACTTTTTCAAGAATATACTTAAGCTGTTCTCTTGCCTCGCTTAGCCTCTTTTGATCGATATAGATAAGAGCCAGGGCGTATCTTGCATCACGATAATTTGATTTTAAGGCAATCGTTTGATTTAAGGTGTCAACTCCCTTTTTTGTTTCTCCCATCCTTAAGTAAGTCAATGCAAGGCTATAGTACGACTTTGCATCAGACGGTGTAAGCTTCGTAAGCTCCTGTAAGTTTTGTTGTGCAGCGACAAGGTATTTGGGATCAACCGTTGAAAGTTGCAGAAAAACATTCACTCTATTTTTTCTGACACTTATGTTAAGTTTGGAGAGGCTTAATGAGTTATTTGTTTCATGATCTGTGGTTTCTACTACTTGTTTTAAATATTGCTGTTGGGATGATT
>CAYISM010000020.1:0-9027 GCA_964366085.1 uncultured Gammaproteobacteria bacterium
GATTTTCCCCGTTGACTGGTTGGTACATAATCTATAAGTACACATAAGATTAACGCCACTTCCCGAATTACTTATTACAAAACTTGACATCTAGTGCTTCTCTATGGCATTCTGACTACTAGAGATAAGTCGATGCAAAGTGAAATTACATTGGAAGATAGTTCATTTCCAGCTTGGAAAAATCTTCTTTTGGTAGCAGTATTTTTAACGATCACGCCAATTACTTTAGTAACCAGTATTTTTTCTTTATACTCCCTTTCGACGGTAGGGGAGGAGAAAAGGGAAGAGGTCAGCCATCCAGTAAATATTCTAGGTACATCTGCTTCGGGCGTTAGAGTATATGCCTCACTTCCTTCCACACTTCCCAGTATTTCCTCAACGATTGGAACGGCCGATGCAAGGGCCGAAATAATAAGACAGTATCTTTTGTCTTATGATTCACCGCTAGCCCCCTATGCTGATTCAATTATCACAGCATCCGATAAATACGGTCTTGATTACCGCTTGATTACAGCAATTGCCCAGCAGGAATCCAATCTTTGCAAGAAGATTCCTCCTGGAAGCTTTAACTGCTGGGGTTGGGGAATTCATTCTCAAGGAACTTTAGGCTTTTCTTCGTATGATTCTGGTATAGAGGAAGTTTCAAAAGGCCTTAAGGAAAAGTACATAGACAAAGGTTACTTAACAATAGATGAAATAATGGCTAAATATACTCCATCCTCTAATGGTTCGTGGGCATTTGGAGTAGCTCAATTTATGGGTGAAATGCAGTAACTCGTGTTGCGGATTGTCAATTTTAAAGCTACAATTATCCTCATCTTAATTAACCAATTAACTAATCAACTATTTAACTAACTTATGCCAGCAGCCTATGACACATATGATTATCCCTCGTATTGGGAAGGCCGGGATTATGAGCACGAATCTGAAATAATAGCCATTAAGGCTTTCTTAGATAAAATTAGTAAAATAAAAACAATCCTAGAGGTAGGAGCCGGATACGGAAGACTTGCAAATGCTTATATTTTCAGGGGCAAGAAAATAATTCTAACAGATCCGTCTTCAAAACTTCTTAAAATAGCCAGAGCGAATTTTGAAGAGCTAAAAAGTGTTGAATATATACACTCGACCTTAGAAAATTTACACAAAAAGATAAAGGCCTCGTCTCTTGATTTAATCCTAATTGTAAGGGTACTTCATCATATTGAAGATATTGATAAATGTTTATCTTTTGCAAAAAGGGGCCTTAAGAAAAACGGGTATTTTATAATCGAATTTGCCAACAAACGCCATCTGAAAGCGGTTTTTTCTCAATTTATGAAAGGGAATTTTACCTTTCCTATTGATATTTTTCCTACTGATAAAAGAAGTCCGAAGTCAGTTAAGAAAAATACACTCCCATTTTTTAACTATCACCCGGATATTATAAAAAACAAACTTACGACAAACGGTTTTCAAATAATTGAAATAAGATCAGTTTCAAATTTCAGAAGTACGCTCTTAAAAAGGATGTTTGATACAAGTACGCTTCTAACTTTGGAGAAGTATCTTCAAATACCAATGGCATATATTAATTCAGGTCCGTCCATCTTTATTTTGGCTAGGAAAAGAGGATAATATTAAACCTTAGTTCTTTGTAAATAGTATTTTCTTTAAAGGTTGCAAGGTAACTTGACATACCTTATAAGCGAAGCTTGCAAGGTTGCAACTAAAAGTTGACATACCTTATAACTATATGCTATAGTACCAACCAGATTTCGAGGCCCGACCTGCTTTGGCAGATTCGAGCGTTGGAATTTTTCCTGGCCCCGACTTAGTCGGGGCCTTTTAGTGGCTAAATATGCTAGAATGGAATGTTTACGCCGAAGTGGCGAAACTGGTAGACGCGCAGGATTTAGGATCCTGTGAGGAAACTCTTGTGGGTCCGACTCCCACCTTCGGCACAGACACAAGTCTTAGAGGTTTACACTGAAAAATCGTGTTAACGATTTTTTATGTGTTCGACTCCCACCTTCGGCACAATGAACTTAGTCCACTTACATAAAAATAGACTAAATAGGAAAATAAACATATTTATTCTTTTAATTCCTCTGGTTTTATTTCTTTTAATTTTAGGTGTTGCTTTCTTTCGATTTCGTTAAGAAGCACCCCCAATTCATTCTTGACAAAAATATTCACGATATTCAAAATGATTCAATAGAATAAATTAATGAAACAGCTATTTTTTATGCTTGCTGCGGTAGCAATCTTCATCGCAGCAGTGGGGTTACTCACACAAAAAGTAAAAGAAGGCAAGATCCAAATAATAACAAAGCCTCAAACAACTAAAAAGGAAATAAAAATTGCAGACGTAAAGGTTTCAGTCGAAGTTGCAAATAGTGAAGAATTAAGAAAGAAGGGGCTTGACGGAAGGATTTCTTTGGAAGAAAACGAAGGTATGTTGTTTGTCTTTGATAAGAAGGATGTTTTCCCTTCGTTTTGGATGAAGGATATGAAGTTTCCCATAGATATAATCTGGATAAACGATGGAAAAGTGGCAGAAATCGATAGGAATGTTCAACCACCGGCAGTCGGTACTAATAGCGGCCAACTTACTCTATACCGCCCCGATAAACCAGTTGATTATGTTTTAGAAGTAAAGTCCGGTTTTTCAGACAAAAACGGAGTGAAAGTTGGTGATTCGGTAGATCTGTCGTCAATTCTTTAAGCTCCAAATGCAATTCTGTCAATTGCTACATTGTTTGTTCCAGCCATCCTCGCCGGAGTAATCACAAAATTTCCCCAACGATTGTTGATTTTATCTATCGCAGACACAAGTTTTTCTTTTTTGAGAATATCATCGAATAATTCAAGCTGGCTCTCATTTGCCTTTGTTAAATTAAAAACCGACACGGCTAAATTCCTAACGGGTTTTCTATACGGGCAGTCAATTACAATTTTTAGAGCTTCTTTAAAGAAGTCTCTTGAATCAAATAGAACTTTTGGGGTGGCTGCCCCATGATGCCAAAATGAACCGTCCCTGTATGATATGGCCAGATGTACTCCTTGTGCTTTATATCCCGCCCTACGAAGTCTAGCACCCATCTTTACAACTAACTTAGAAAGAATGGGAGAAAGCTCCTCGGGGGTTTGGAAGACCTGCCTGCCGGCAGGCAGGGCAAATGAATTACCATAACTTCTTCTACTGAAAATAACTTCATCTACTTCGTACCCGTGGAGACGAATATACCAATAATACCCAGCAATCGAGTTAAAAGCCGCTTTCAGCTTCCAAATCGGGGCATTCGCAAAATCCAAAACATTATAAATCCCCATCCCATTGAGTCTTGCCGCATTTCGTTCTTTTATCCCACACAAATCAATCAGTTTAAGACTAGTGTATATATCTAAGTAGTTATTTTTGTTTATCTCGTCCAATCCATCCGGCTTGTGGAGTCCGGCTGCTGTTTTGGCCAGAAAACGATTCGAAGCGATACCGACAGATACACTAAGCCACTCTCCAATTTCTTTTCTGATCCTTTCTTTAATTCTCCTTCCCACATCAGACATACTACAATGATTTAAATCAATGTAGTGTTCAAGATTAAGAACGAATTCGTCGATTGACTTTGGAGAAAAATCGTCCGTATAATCGGATAAAAGTCTTTTTAGAGCCAGGTGGACATTTCTATATTTTGCAGGGTCGGGGGAGACGACTATTAAATCGGAACAGAGAAGTTTTGCCTCTTTTACTCTCATTCCGGTTTTTACTCCATAGCGCTTGGCCTCAATTGACGGGGCAACAATGCACCCGGAAGAAGTTGTATAAGCGGCCACAGCTACAGGTTTTCCTCGAAGTAGCGGATTTGCCTGCTGTTCTATTGTTGCAAAACAAGAATTTAAATCCAGATGCATTATGGTCGAAAAGATCGGATTGAACTCCAATTTTAGGGTCCGACCTTGTTTCGGGTCCGACCCTATGTAGGGTCCGACCTTGTTAGGTTGGCAAGCCATCAGAAATTTCCTCCAGTCTCCAAAACAAGTTTTCGGTATTTAGTTCTAGCCTAAAAAATAGGGTGGTAGATGCAACAGAAAAAACATGATACAGAGTTCTTCCTTCACGAAACGTGTGATGAAGCCCAATTTTAACGATCTGATAAGTCTTTCCTTCCCACAAAACCCATTTAGGAATAGTTTTTCTTGTCTTATGATTAAATACCACGCCGACCGAAACAAGAACGGAAATTTTCTCGATCATTACTTATTTTATACAACCGAAGAAAACCCAAATCAAGTAGTAGAAATTAGTGCAAATACTTTTTGTGCTAAACTGAATTTGAATGAGACGGATTTTAATATATATTCTCATTATTTGTGTTTCTTTCTTTATAGGTTGGGAACTACATTCTTTTTTCCAACACACTAGCAACACTACAGTTACCAAGATTTTTACAAAAGAAAAACCCTTAGATAAATACACAATCGAAAATTTATCTAAAAGAGAACCTGTAGTAGCCGAGATTAAAATCGAGGAAACATTGAAAAAAGATCCTAAATACACTTCATACCTATTCTCTTTTAAAACGGGTGGCCCGCCTGGCGGCTCGCCTCGCGGCGAAGCGGGCGAGGCAAGCAAGAAAGTTACCGGACAACTCAATATTCCCAATGGGGTTGGACCTTTTCCATCAGTTTTGATGATCAGAGGGTATGTTGATAAAGAAATTTATCAAACCGGGATTGGAACTAGAAAAACTGCCGAAGTATTTGCTAAAAACGGATTTATTACAATTGCTCCGGATTTTCTTGGCTACGCAGGATCTGACCCGGAGACAAATAATGTATTTGAAGCAAGATTTCAAACGTACACAACTGTTCTGGACTTACTTGCGTCACTTCAATCTATTGAAAAATGGGATGGAAAGAATATTTTTATTTGGGCACATTCAAATGGGGGACAGGTCGCTTTAGAAATTTTGGAGATTACCGCCAAAGATTACCCGACGACTCTTTGGGCACCGGTTTCTAAACCTTTCCCTTTTTCAATTTTGACCTACACAGACGAAGCCTCCGACTCTGGAAAGTATTTAAGAGGACAACTTGCCAGATTCGAGCAGGATTATGACACTGATCTTTATTCAATTCATAAGTATTTAAACAAGATAAACACCCCCATTCAAATCAATCAAGGGACAGCTGATATCTCTGTGCCTTACTGGTGGTCCAAGGAGTTTGTCAAAAACCTAAAAGACTTAAAAAAAGAGGTACTTCTGAATTTATATCCCGGTGCTGATCATAATTTGTTGCCTTTTTGGAATCAAGCTGTGGCAAGTGATCTTTTATTTTTTAAAAAGCATTTTAATAACGATTGACAAGTCGTTCGAAAAAGGTAATTATTAATTAATATGCAGCTAATTATGAGGCTTGCAATAAATGTTTTCTCGCTTTTTGTCGTTGAATACTTGGTTCCCGGATTTCATTTGGCCAACCTTTGGACAGCTATCGTTACCGCAATTGTAATAGGTGTTGTAAATACTTTAATTAAGCCGATTTTGCAACTTGTTGCTCTTCCGATTTCGATGTTAACATTTGGGGTAACCGCGTTTTTAATTAATGTGTTTCTTCTTTGGGTAGTTTCAAAAGTAGTGCCGGGTTTTCAAATAGCAACCTTTGGAGCAGCAATAGTTGCCTCAATCGTCCTTTCTTTAGTCTCCTGGTTTCTTCACAAACTAGCTAAGGAATAATTCTTTGACAAATCTCAGGAATTTTTGGTACTGTTAATGCAGTGAAAAGTTTTGTTGACTCATTACTTACTGCCTTTGCGATTGTTTTCATAATCCCTACGACTCTTATACTTATTAGCTGGAATGCTATACCCGGAGATCGATTGTATGGACTTAAAAGAGGGTTGGAATCTGTTGCACTTGCCTTAACAAAAAATACTCCTATCGCCTCAGCTTTTTCTTTAGAGTTTACCGATAGACGGTTTTCAGAAGCAAATATCCTTCTTTCAAAGAAAGGTTCAACCCTGGGGTATACTTATTTGGTAAATGAGGCATCTCAAACCAAGGATATTATCGTAGACAAAAAGGATACAAAAAAAGCACAGGAATTGATAAAAAAGATAGACGAATACCAAAAATCAATCGAAGAAAGAAAAATTGTTTTAAGAAATGATCCTAGTACTTTAACTACCACTAAATTAAATCCCTCTCCACAAAAAAATCAACCGAGTTCTACTCAGCCAAGTTCTGCACCTGTCTTATCTTCTCCCACGACTACTTCTTCCCAAGCAGAGATTAAGACGAATCCTCCTACAATCATACAAACCCCTGCACCAAATTCTGCTTCAGGGGAGCCGCAACCAGCTGAAAACGTTGATACTGCTATAAATGACCTTGAAAATACAACCAACCGGCTTGAAGAGATTAAAAAAGATATAGAAAAACAACTGCCGGTATCAGCTTCGGAAAGAGCAATTGAGCAGCAACACACTAACGAACAAAGAAAAGAAGACAAGAAAGAAAACCACGACAACAAATAATCTACTTACTAAATCAATTTTTCCACAAAAACCCTGCCCCTAAAAGAAAAATTAACGAGGAGTTTGTGGGCGTGCTTCGTTAACGTTTATTTTTCTGCCACCAAGATCAGCTTGGTTCAATTTTTCAACTGCAGCCTTAGCTTCTTCTTCGGTAGACATTTCAACAAACCCGAAACCTCTAGACCTTCCACTCATCTTGTCAATAATAACAACAGCATCAACTACTGTTCCAACGCCGGCAAAAAGATTTCTTAGATCATCACCTGTTACGGTATAATCCAAGTTTCCTATAAAAAGTTTTGTAGCCATTTAAAATTAAAACACCTCCTTTCTTTCCTTACTGAAGCAAATCGGGGTCTTAAGAAGAAAAGCAACGAGGCTTTCACTTACTAGACTTTGACTGCTCAAGCAGGTATCTATAGTATACTTGATTAATTAACAATTATCAATTAAATGGTCATGAAAACATATATTAAAAGTAAATCTAAGTCAGCATTGGGGTTTAGAACTCCGGATTCTTTCAGAAGTAGTCTCCCTGCGTCTACCTGCGCAGACAGGCAGGCAAGTAAGTTTGGTGGAAAAGGAAGAGTGCCTCAAACTAAATTTAATCGTTCACAATTTCACACACAGCACAAAGGAGGATCGTAACAAATTTTTCAATTTTCAATCAATATGACATCTAAAACAAAATCTGAATCAATAACTTCAACAGTTGCCAAAACTGACGACGGAACCGTGCAAATAACGTTCACGATTAACTATTCTGATATTAAAAAGGCTCAAGAAGAAACAATTGCGGAGTATGCAAAGACGATGACGGTTCCTGGTTTTAGACCCGGAAAGGCTCCGCTTGAAAAAGTTGCAGAAAAGATCTCGCAATCCGAGTTGATTGAACACTCTCTGGGACATATCCTGCCTAAAGCTTTGGCCAACGTTATAAACGAGCAAAAATTAAAAATTGCAATTTATCCCAAATTTGAGCTTCTCTCGGCAGAGAAGGACAAAGTTTGGCAAATAAGAGCAACAACCTGCGTATTTCCTGAAGTCAACTTAGGTGATTATAAAAAAACAATCGGCAGGGGAGTCTCAAAAGAGGAAAAACCCAAAGAGCTAAGCCGTGAAGAAAAAGAACAGCAGGTAATAAAAATGCTTCTGGACACAGTCAATGTTAAAATTCCTACGATTTTGATTGAAGAGGAAGTAAATCATCGACTTTCGAGTTTAATAGAAAGAACCGAAAAGCTGGGATTAAGTCTTGAATCTTATTTGTCCTCATTAGGGAAAAAACCCGAAACCTTAAGAGAGGAATACAAAAAACAAGCTTCAACTTCTTTAGCTTTGGATTTCATTTTAAACAAAATTGCGGACGAAAATGGGATTAAGATTACCGAAAAAGATATAGCGGAAGCCATTAAAGCGTCAAGTGCTGATCCCAAAGTTGTTGAGAACCTAAGTAGTCCTGAACAACGACGTTTAATAGAATCTATTTTAAGACGCAGGTCCGCGCTTGACTCACTTGTAGCTTTGCTGTAACATTTGCCCAACTTCTAAATTATGATAAGCGATAAAGGCCAAAAACAAAAATCTCAAAAGATGACGAGGCAAATGAATGTCTTGGAAGGACTAAAGGACATCGGAAATTCAACCGCGCAATCTTTGAAGGAAGATTTATTTGAAAAAGGTACGGAAGATTTGTTTGGTCAGTTGTTTGGAAGAATCCCTAAAAAGTATTCGGGCGAAATTACTCCGGGTGAAAGTTTGGAGTTTAATGACGTATTTTCAGGCAAACGCGACGAGAAAATAAAGTTTAATAAGCAAATGGCCCTTGAACGACAGCTCTCCCAGGAAGAAAGCTCAAGAAAAGACAAGAAAGTTAGTGAGCTCAAAGTACAACTTCAGGCGCTAATGCAGGAGGTACTTGCCCTTGCAAAGACGACGCAGAATTTAGGCGAGAATGTCCAAATTGCAGCCATGCAGGCACCGGTTGAGCCTGGAGTTTATCATATAATATTTTTCGAAAAACTTTTGGAATTTATAAAATCTTTTAGAAAAAAGATTGAGAGCGCAGGAGTTTGGCTTAACGCCACAAATAAAAGAGCGGAGAAAAAGAATTACTGGAGTACTTATAAAAAGAAGGGGAGCTCCTTCCTTCTTTCACCGGATCATTACTTGCAAAGATCCGCAGGGTAGTATACAACAATAGTCAAATATGTGAGGTATAATATAGGGCACGGACGCATAGCTCAGTTTCATAATGTTTTATGTGTATGTTTTATAAAGTCTAAAGAATAATAGACTTTATACAGGCTCTACATCAAACCTTAAAAGACGAATTTACCAGCATAATCAGGGCTTTAGTAAATATACTAAATTAACAACGCCCTTTAAATTAGTGTATAAAGATAAGAGTATAAAACTCGAGCCGAAGCATATGGGCGAGAACTATTCCTCAAGAGTGGGAAAGGTAGAGAATTGCTAAAAAGTTTCATTAAGGACTCGTAGCTCAG
>CAYISM010000021.1:0-8540 GCA_964366085.1 uncultured Gammaproteobacteria bacterium
CCTCGCCTGTACTTTTGGGAGCTTTGTATGGCTTGGCTTCGCTTATACCTGTAGTCGGAATTACTATCTTGTGGCTTCCTGCATCTGTGTATCTCATGCTATCGGGCAATCTCATAAGTGGGATAGGAATTGCCGCGTGGTGTATCGTATCCAACCTGCTTATGGATAACGTTATAAGCCCCAAAATTGTGGCAGGGGAAACTCGCCTTCACCCTTTGTTTATATTGTTTGGCGTCTTGGGCGGGGTTCAGATGTTTGGGCTCTTCGGTATCATCCTCGGGCCCACCATCATTGCTCTTTCTTTCGTCGCTCTTGAAATGTACCGCCAACTACTGAAGGAGTGAGGTTATATTTTGATAACTTCGAAGCGCTTCATCCTTTCGGTAAAAGCATTGTCACTACTTTGCACCGCGATTCCCGCTCTGGCCTCCAAAGTCCAATTGCTGTTATGACATCCTCCCGTCCTAAAGAGCGTGATTTCCTCCTAACTGGAGGATGACATACCCGCCTTGCCGGCGAGGCAGGTCAGTTTCAATTCATCCCCTCGACTTCGCTCGGGGTGTTCTTGAATACTGTTATAATTGCCCTATGTCTCGCAAGCAAATCATTAAAAAAGCTCTAGTTTTTTTCCTTCTAATAACCACTATTTCTGCTGTTCTTATATATATCCAAAATCGAATAGGTCTTGAAAAGATAAAGGAAGTTATTGTAGAAGCCGGTATTTGGGGGCCAATTCTTTACATTCTACTGCATCTTCTAACCCACATTGTTGCTCCACTTCAGGGTTCACCCTTCTTTATTCTTGCTATCGCAATCTTCGGAAAATGGGCAATAATTTATACCTATATAGTTTCTGTCATAAGTAGCTTCACAAATTTCTGGATTTCAAGAAAGTTGGGCCGGGATATTGTGACAAAACTCGTAAGTAAGGATGGTATGGTCAAGATCGATCATATTGCATCCTCGCAGGAGGGAGTCAAAACTCTTATTATAATGAGGTTTTTCCAGGGCTATATTACAGATTTTGTCTCTTACGCTGCCGGCTTAACCTCGATTGATTTTAAGAAATACTATCTCATCAGTGTACTGGTTCCTCTTCCTTGGACGTTTGGTTGGTTCTTTTTCTTCGATAAACTCCCTCAAGAAAAAGTGTTCTTTTGGGCTCTAATTACTGGAGGTGTAGCTTTTATAATTCCACCCACTTACTACTACCTGAAGCACAAAATAGTCCATGGGAAAGTAGTCCACAAAAAGAGTCTATAGCCGCTCCAGAACTTGACTTTTCGGGTTTGTTTGGGTATAATAGCGGCATATCTCGCATTTGTGCGAGATTTTTTTATGATCAAACTCAAATTAAATCTGCCGAAAAAACGCTTTCATCTCTCCATCGCCTGGAGAGTTACAAAGCGAGAGCCTTCGTTGGACGAACAAGTTCTTCCTTCCTCAAGGCAAGTCCGTAGGGCTTTGCGTGGAAATAAACTTTCAGGCTTAATTCACGAAACTCTTCATAAGATGCTCGATCATAAAAGAATAAGGAAAGTCATTGGAACAAACTTAGCTCTCTTGGTTATTGCAAGCTCATTTATTCCTTCCAATGTTATTGCCCAAAATAACCAAATTGATGATAGTACTGTTACTACAAAAAATGAGCCTCTTGTCACACTAAAAGGGGTAAGTCTACCTCTTAGGGGAAAATTTATCATAACACAAGGATTTTGGTTTTTTCATCCCGGAATTGATTTTGACGGAAAGACAGGAGATCCAATTTATCCAATCAGTGCTGGAAAAGTTGAGGCTCTTCAATTTTACAAATTTTTTCAAAACCACGAAATTGATAGTTTGGATTACGGAAACGCTATTCTTGTAGATCATGGAAATGGTTACAAATCTCTATATGCCCATCTTTCTAAGATCTATGTTAAGGAAGGCGACGAAGTAACAACCGATACCGAACTTGGTGAAATGGGTTCTACGGGCCGTTCAACTGGAGATCATTTGCATCTTGAAGTCAGAGACCATGGAAGGCCAATTAACCCCCTAACCGTTTTACCTCGGTAATTAGGAATTTTCCAAACTTCTCCAGATATACCAACTCGCAACGGTTCTATGGGGCTTCCTGCACCCGGAGAATACAACCATTTTTTTCTAGAAGGGAATTCATAAATCAACGGGTGTAGTAAATTATCCGGAAAACCAGCTTATTTTAAACTCTGTTGGTTCTCATGCAGTAAGCCATATTCGCGTTTAATAATAAGACCCATTTGATATTCCATTCTGTTAATTTGTTCGGAGTTAAACGTTGCGTTATCTTTATTCTGTTCATATGCTTCAGCTACCAAAGCCTGACAGGCTTTATTACAACGTTTTATCTTTTTTTCATCTAATGACCAAGTTTGTAGTTCTCTTTCATACCGGAATGGCCCCGCTGAAAAGGAAAAGGTGTTTCTATATACGGGTATTTCGGCAACTTCCATATACTCTCTCTGAAGAAATTGTCTTAGATTTAGATCTTTTCCCTTCGTATCTAATCCTAACCGTTCTAGCCGTTCTCGTGCTCCCGATCGCTCCTCAATAATCGGCCAGTACCACACTAACTCCATAGGTTTATCTGTACCTACACGTTTCCTCGCCCAACCTAGAGCTATTTCTTGTACTCTATCCAGTCTGCTTTTCCACCACTCTAAGTCTCTTTGTTCATTTTCGGGCATCCTTTTTTCTTCAAGATAAGGATTGTGGGCAAAACTCCTATTAAATTCCGGGGTCACCTGTACATAGTAAGTACTTTTATCTTCTAGAATCTCACATCTGGCAGCACTACGTTTTTCTAAATTTATACTAAGCCTACTAATATCCGCATTGTGCTCCTCTACAACCTGCGCTATTTCTTCTGGCGATAAAGCAGAGTAGGCAAGAATATTTCTCGGGTTATTTGACCTTGGTCTTCCACTCGGCCAACGATAACTTTTATTTTCTGCCATACATTTTTATCCTCCTTATGAAAAATTATAAAGAAGACTATTGGGGAATGCAAATAGGTATTTTATAAGGTAGGGTGCTCCCGTTGCAAAAGTTTGTTTTACACTCGTAAATTTACTTGAAACCAAAAACCGAGAGAAAGACTGAATAACGCCAGAACAATTTATTCGACTTGGACGATGGCCTTGGGTTTTGCCAAGTCATATTGTCTTTGCGGTTTGTTTTGAAGTTTTTGAAGTTAAATAGGGTTAATTGTTCTCCAAACTCCTCCATAAATACCAACTTGCTACTGTTCTCCACGGTTTCCAGCGAGTAGCAAATTTGTCTATCTCGTCTTGATTTATTGACTTATTGATTAACTTTTGTACTCCCTTTCTTATTCCCAAATCCTCTATCGGAAACCTGTCGGGTCGGCCCAAAGTAAACATTAAAAACATCTCCGCTGTCCAAGGACCAATACCCTTTACTTTAATCAATTCTTTAATAATTTCTTCGTCTGGGAATTTATCTAAACTTGTAATTTTTAACTTTGAACTTTGAATTTTTTCCGCTAAATCTTTAACATAAACAGTTTTCGCGCGAGACAGTCCCCAACTTCTGAACTTTTCGTCGGAGGTTTTTAGAATATTTTCTGGAGTTATTTTTCCAAGTCCAACTTTTACTCTTCCAAAGATAGTTGCAGCGGCCTTTCCGGAAAGTTGTTGTGAGATTATCGCATTGACCAAGTCGATAAAATACTCAGTCTTAAACTGTTTTCTGATACTGCAATGTCCGTACTTTTCAATTAGTGGACCAATATATTTATCTTTTAAAAGAGATTTCTCTGCTTCCACCCACCTCGAAGAAAAACGCGGATTTGTCATTGGCTATGCAACTTGAAGTAAATCATCCAGGAAAGAAAAATTGAAATCGGGATTTCTGTCTATCTCTAAGTATTTTTTATCTATTAAGGTTTTACCTCTTATAAGATCGGCTTTGGTAAGTTTTTGCCAATGAAGGTCGGGTTTCCCCAAAAGCTTCAGCATTTCTTTAGTTCTTTTATGGGCAGCTATTCTGCAGGCTTTCAGCCATTCTATCGGATCATCACGAATAAGAAGTATTGCAAAGTTCCTTAATTCGTCAGGTGTAGGAGTTTCTACATCCATCATTTTCATCAGTGTCTCGCCTACCGAAACGGCAAGCCACCTTTTCTGGGTTTGTGGAGTAAAACTTTCCTGATGTTCTCTTTCCCTGAAATCTCCCACTTACAAGGGAGTTTATCCCTAAATTTTTAGAACTTCAACAGGAGATTTTTAGTAGTCCATGCCGCCACCTGGTATTTGGGGAGTATCTTTCTTGGGTTCTGGCAGGTCGGTCACCAAGCCTTCTGTAGTTAGTACCATCATGGCAACAGAGGCGGCGTTTTGCAAAGCAGAACGGGCTACCTTGAGAGGATCAATTATTCCGAACTTTGTCATCGAACCAAACTCACCGGTCAAAACATTAAATCCATAATCACTCTCTTTTGAAGATTCTATTTTCTCCAAGACTTCCGCATCATTCTCCCCCGCATTTCTTACCAGCCACTTGACCGGCTCCTCTAAGGCTGCGTAGATAATATCCACTCCAACTTGTTCATCTCCCTTTTCAACCTTAAGACTTCTTAACACCCTTCTTGCTCTAAGAAAGGCGATTTCTCCTCCGGGAACAATTCCTTCTTCAATTGCAGCTTTTGTGGCTCCCACCGCATCTTTGACTCTTTCTTTCTTTTCGTTAAGCTCAAGCTCTGTTGCGGCGCCAACATTAATCTGTGCAACTCCTCCCGCAAGCTTTGCTAATCTTTCTTCATATTTTTCTTTATCAAAATCAGAGTCGGTTTGACTAATTTGTCGTTTAATAAGAGATATTCTTGCTTCAATCGTTGCTTTTGCCCCTTTTCCTCCAATGATTCTTGCGTTGTCCTTATCTGCCCAAACTTTGTCGGAACGCCCTAAATCAGAGACCTCAACATTTTCAAAGGTTTTGCCGGTGTCTTCACTTATAACAACACCGCCTGTTAAAACTGCTATGTCGTCGAGCATCTCTTTGCGTCTGTCACCAAAACCCGGAGCTTTAATTGCCAACACGTTAAACGTACCTCGAAGTTTATTAACAACCAAAGTCGCCAGGGCTTCACCGTCAATTTCATCGGCAACAATAACCAAGTTCTTGGAAACTTTCACGAACTTTTCTAGGAAAGGAAGAAGATCGGCAATTGCTGAAATTTTCTTGTCAGTTAGGAGAATATAGGCATCTTCGATTTCTGCCTCCATTTTTTCGGGGTTGGTCACAAGGTAGGGGGAAACATAACCACGATCAAATTCCATACCTTCCTTATATTCGATATCAATCGTTAGTCCTTTTCCCTCTTCGACTGTTACTACGCCATCTCGTCCGACTTTGTCCAATGCCTCTGCAATTTTTGCTCCAATTTCAACATCACCTGCTGAAATTGTTGCAACCTGGGTAATTTCTTCCTTTCCCTTAATAGGCTTCGCCATCTTTTTCAAGTCCTCAACAACCGCCTCAACCGCCTTTTCTATCCCTTTTCTAACAATCATTGGATTTGCCCCTCTTTCAATTTTTTCCATTCCTTTTTGGGTAATAACCTGAGCAAGAAGGGTTGAAGTTGTTGTTCCGTCTCCGGCGTTATCATTAGTCTTACTTGCTGCCTCCTTAACTAGCTGCGCGCCCATATTTTCAAATGGGTCCGGGAGGTCAATTTCTTTGGCGACAGAAACTCCATCATGAACAATACTTGGAGCTCCCCATTTTTTATCAAGGGCAATATTTCTACCCTTTGGACCCAAGGTTGTAACTACTGCTTTTGCAACAGTATCAATCCCTCTGAGTAAGGCTTGCCTCGCATCGTCTCCAAATTTAAGTTGTTTAGCCATGGTTCGACTTCGCTCACCATGTTTTAGCCTTCAACGGCTAAAACATCCTCGAACTTTACAAAAAGATATTCTTTATTGTCTATTTTGACTTCATTTCCGCCCCATTTTTTATAAATAACAGTATCTCCTGCCTTGCAAGGCGACGTCTTTTTGGCTCCTGAATCAGTTACTTCGTCTGCGCCAACCGCCAATACTTTTCCTTTTTGAGGTTTTTCTGTATTTGCAGAATCCGGCAAATAAATTCCGGAGTCGGTTTTGGTTTGTGCCTCAAAGGGTTCAATCAAAAGATATCCCGCCGTTGGCCTAAGTCCTAATTTTGAAGTTTTGGTTTTCATTTTTAGCATTCAACGTTTAGCATTGCTACATCACGAGTGCTATTTTATAGCAATGTGTAATTTATTGTCAAGGGTTTCTTTCACTCTCAACGACACCTTTAATCACTCTACACACCAATACCTTACTGCACCCAACTTTCCTTGCTATGTCCTTGGTATCATAAAGAAAAACATTACCTTTTGTCTCTCTGGCCAGGGAAATAATCGCCCTATCTCTTTCCCCCAACTTCTTACGGACGACTTCCTTTTCCAATAACTGCAATCAGGGGTTTGTGGTTTCAATGTTTTTGCCGGACTTATACCTGACCACTCCTTGTCCTTGCAACTCTTCAACGAGATCTTTTATAGATCTATCAGGTATATTTCCCCTCTCGGAAGTTTCTGCTAATTTGGCCAAAACCTCATCGAGACAAGCTATAAGCCTTTCTCTTTTTATTCCCAACTCTTTCGCAACGGCCCCCAATCCATGCCCGTCGGGATAATAACCCATAAGGGCTAAGATCGCAACCTTTCCCAAATGTCCTTCTTGTCCAATGGCAGAGATTATTGAGGAGAGAGAAAGATGGCTGGCGGCGTCTCTAAACCTATAAATGGGCTTGGCGCGACAAGATACAGTATACGACTCATTGTATGCAACCCCTGTCTCTAATTCTGATGTTTCTATGTACGCAAATGGTATTGATGCGTTGTCCTTTCGCCATACATGAACGAGGAAATTTTTCAGAGAACCCAGGGTTTTTCTATGAAGATCCAGAAAATTTTCACCCGACTCTGGCTTCCACCTAATCCACACGGTTTTGGCAACCAAAGACTTTGCCCCATCAACAAAATCAGGAATTCTTTCATATAAGCCCGTACCTAACGCACAGTTTGTGGCCAAATTTGATGCCACAGGGTAATAGGAGGATTCCAAGGCCATGAGAAATGCCAATCTTTGTTTAAGCTCCAGAAGAGAAATCTGTTTTTCTTCAAAGTGGACAAGGTCAAAACAAATGTCAGAGATGTCTTTCCCTTCCGGAACCCGACCCCTGATCTTTGCAATTCTGTGGATAGATGGGGTAATTTCAGCAACCATTCTTAACTGCCTTTCGTCTAATCCTTCTACGAAACAACCCAGCTCCTTAAAGTCCGATGTTAATCTAAATTCTGTACTCATAAACAAAAACAAACAAAGCACCCGACTGTTAAATCACTAATATCTGGTGCTTAAAATCTGCCATTTTATAATTTTTCCTGCGGCTAACAGGTTCTTTTAATTTCTAGTTTCAGACTAAAGCTTCATTGACTTACAGTCAAGTCCTAAATACGGGAAGCTCTTCTAAAAAAATAACATCTTCTAGAGCTTTGATCTTTCCCTCCTGCTTTAAAACCGAAACCTTTGCAACTACTTCTCCTCCTGCACGACTAATCAGCTTGGTAACTGTTTCCATGGTGACTCCGGAAGATACAACGTCATCCAGAATAACAGCCTTTTTATTCTTAATAATATCAGCGTCGGGTCCATTCATCACAAGGCCCAAGCCTTCTTTTAAAACAATCGGTGAAACCATATATCCGTGAACTTTTTTCCTGCAAACAACATAGAGCTTTTTCCCCAAAAGTTTAGAGAGCTCTTGAAGAAGTGGTACAACTTTAACCTCAGGTCCTACCAAATAATCAAATTTTATTTTTTTAAGTTTAACAAAAAGAGCTTTGGCTATCTCTTCTACTAAGACTCTATCCCCCAAAAGATTAAACGAAGCAACTCTTAAGTTTTTCCCCAAAGGAATAATCGGAAGTTTTCTTTCAAGTCTACCTATTTTAAGCGTAAAGTATTCCATTTAATCTTGTTAGGATGACTTTTCCCCAATCGTTGGGGTGAAAGAGGGCGCGGGTTGGGGTTACGATCTCACGAGTCATTTTTGATTTCATGTATTGATACTGAAGCCAAAAAGCCATCTTTTCAAAACATATAGATATAAGATTTAAGATATATGATTTATGAATTTTGTTTTTATCTTTAATCCTAAATCCTAAATCATAAATCCTAACCGCATTTGGCCACCACTCCCTCACCCATCTATTCTCCCAGACAAACTTCTCATAAGTTTTGTCTTTGTTTAGAAGCGGAACTATCTGCGCAATTTCGTGGGCAGTATAGAGGTTGCGATCATATCTCCCCCAGGTCAAATTACTCTCATCCATCCACATATTTAGGCAAAGCTTGTCCTTCTGGTTTTTATCTCCAAACTTTCTAATTGGGATTCTTAGAATAATTAGGGCAGTTAGAGTAATTAATCTACTTGTCCAAAGGGTTCCCTTTTGAGTAATGATC
>CAYISM010000022.1:0-8537 GCA_964366085.1 uncultured Gammaproteobacteria bacterium
GCTCCGACGAAGCAAGTGGAGAAGATACCACTGGCGTTAGCCAGTGGAGCTTCATCCCCAGGAAGTTCGAAAAAACATTGCTATAAATACAATAAATCCTATTACGAGGTATTCTCTGATTACCTGAGGAAAAAGACGCTCTTCCAGCTTTGCTTGTCCGAGACCTAAAAGAACATAAAGAGCAACCGTGAATACAAGAGATCCTACAACAATTGTTACCGGCCAAAAGAAAAGTCCTACAGAAATCTCTGTCATAATCAAACTAAAAATAAGTGCCATTAAAAAAAGGTCCTTGTCAATTTTTTTATCGAGTGGTATTGCCCAAAGTCCTTGAAGTAAAAGTGGAAACGAGGATACAAAAACAGCAATGCTTGTTATATAAACCGGTACTTTAAATGAGAGAATTGTGTCAGAAATAAGGAACGATGTAAGAAGTGTGAGGACAAATCCTACTCCCCTAGCCGTTCTCAAAAGTGGAATCGTTCTAATTGCCGCAACAGTATAAACATTAGAAGTCGAAACTAAGACGTAAATTCCTATTGCGTACAAAATAACAACAGGCAGTCTCGCCAAAATAGAAGAGGGTAAAAGAAACCAAAAAAGACCAACTCCTAACGTGAATAAAAACGGCAAGACTAAGGAAACAAGGGTCATATCTTTGCCCAAACCTTCCCAGAGAGACCATGCAAAAAGAATAACCGTTAGTGCCCCCAATATTCCGATTGCTAAAAACCTGAATTGATTATCAAGAAACTGAATCAATACAAATCCTAAAGAAAGGACCGCGGAGGTAATTATAAATCTTTTTCTTTTGGACATGAACTTTAAGTTTTAGGACTTAAGTTGTGAAACTAAATCTTCCGAAATATTTAAATTTGTATAAACCTTTTGTACATCCTCATGCTCTTCCAATAAGTTAAGAAAATTCATTGCCTTGGAAGCTGTATTGGGATCTGTTATGGCAAGAGGCGTCTTTGGTTTCATATAAAGCTCTGTTTCTTTTATAACAAAACCTGCTTCTTCCAGCTTTTTTCTTATTTCTCCTAATTTATCAGGGGCTGTATATACTTCGATACCGTCTTCTTTTTCTTCAACGTCTTCTACTCCAAGGTCGATTAGTTGAAGCATTTGGGATTCCGGATCTGAACTTTTTTCTAAAAGCATAAAACCTTTGGGCTCAAAATTAAAAGAAACAGCTCCGGGACCTGCAAGACTCCCCCCTGCCCTTTCGAAAAGATTTTTGATTTCTTGTGCGGTTCTATTTTTATTATCCGTCGCAACGTTTACAATTACTGCTATTCCTCCCGGACCAAACCCCTCATATTCCATTTCTTCCAAATCTTGTTTATCCTGAGCCGAGCGAAGAGCTCTTTCTATATTTTCTTTGGGCATGTTTGAAGCTCTTGCCCGGTCAATTTCGACTCTTAGTTTAAAATTCGAATCCGGATCGGGACCAGCTTTGGCCGCAATAGTAATCGCGCGGGCCAACTTCGAAAAAACGTTTCCCTTTGCCGCGTCTTTGCTTTCCTTTTGCCTTTTAATTGTTGCGTAATGGGAATGGCCGGACATAAACGAGGTAATTATACTACGAAGTCCATCTTTCTCCAAGCAAAAAAAGAGCCCGGACAGTGATCGCAATGAATTATTAAAATTATTGCGCGACCACCGCCCGGACTTAAACGTCTAGAACAAAGGCAGATGAAGCCCAAACACTGTTAGAGCCCCGCCAGCAATGATGTAGGCGATAAAAATGGCTCCTACGGTGTAGAAAATCAGCTGCCACCCGAGATCAGAGGGATGTTTCATCTCCACACCCTCTTCGGTGATGGTGATATTGAAATCCCGCATCTCTTTACCTCCACGAGAGGGGCGACCCGCCAAGAATGGCGATAACCGCCACCACGAAGAGAACCAGAAATACAAATCCCCCATAGGTGTCTACCCAATCGGGAATCGTCAACTTCATCGAAATCCTCCTGTTTTTGAAAGTGCCCGAATTACCTACAAAAACTATACCACAACAATCCGCCAAAGTCAAGACTATGGGGCATGCACAAAACTTGCTTTCTATCCCTTGACAAGACTTGACGCATCTTTATACTCAAAAGAGTTTAAGAAAATGGATATAGATCTTGCCCAACAAGCAGTCGTTGCCGCTCTCTCCGGAAATTGGAAAACTGCAGTCAAATTAAACAAAAAAATACTTTCGACTGAGTCGAAAAACGTGGATGCACTAAACCGTCTTGCAAGAGCTTACGGCGAGCTCGGCGAAATAAAAAAAGCCTATCTATGTGCTAAAAAAGTTCTTAGAGCTGACCCTGCAAATAAAATCGCCGAGAAATCTTTAAAAAAATGGAAAGAGATTAAATCAAGTGAAAGTGTCTCACCGGCTGTAAATTCATTTAGTCCTCATACTTTCTTAGAAGAACCGGGCAAAACTAAACTCGTAACGCTTCTAAACCTTGGTGATGCAGCGGTTTTGGCTAATTTGGATACCGGGGATGAGGTCGAGCTTACTCCTCATGCACACCGCGTTTCGGTTCTTACTAAAGACGGAAAATATATAGGGAGACTTCCTGACGATCTTGCGGCAAGACTTAAGAATTTTATGAAGCAAGGAAATGGTTATGAGGTTTTAATTAAATCAAACGATCCTGAAGAAATAAAGGTTTTTATTAGGGAAGTTCGAAGAAGCGAAAAGTTGGCAGATATTCCCTCTTTTCAATCGGAAAAAATCGATTATGCAACTTACACTCCTCCCGAGCTTGTCCATAAAGGAGAGGAAAGCCCTACGCAAGTTGAATCAGACGAGGAATAGTTAATATCTTTTTGCAAAGTCCTCCCCGATTCTTAGTTCTATATCAAAATTTCCCTCCATCTTATCTTTACTTTGTTTACAGGAAAAAAGGGTTGCCAATTTTTTAACAACCGAAACTTCTTTTCCTGAAACCTGGCAGTCGAAAGCTCCCGGCTCTTCTTTTGATATATCAAAAATTTTGGCGCCCAATACTTCAATAATCTCCCCTACTCTTTGAGCGATCTGGGGTTTATCTGTTGCATCTTTAATACTTACTTTAAGATTTTTTTCAGATATTTCAGAATCCGAAAAGATCAACGAGAATTTATCTGAACGCTTGTTTGTGACTTGATAACCCCGACTTCCATCTAAAAGTTTCGTACTTTGAATAATTGGAAAATTCCTAAGATCGTAATCGAATCTCTTTGCGTCTGAAAGGCTAATGACAAAAACTCCAAGCTTCACTCTGTCCCAAAAAGAAAGGTTTGTCTTATAGATTGATAATACCGATTTTGATAAGTCAAAAATATTCCCATTAATAAATCCGTAAGCGTCGCTATCTGCCCAAGTGTATATGGGAAATCTGAAGTTTTTTGTAATTGTTTCAGAAAGAAGAACTCCCCCTATTTTCTCGTTTGCCGCCAGTTTCCAAACACTTTTTAGCTTCCAAGTCCCCAATTGTCTGGATAATTCAGCTTGGGTATCTCCCGGTATAGTAATAGTAGTAAGTTCTTTTAATCTTGGATCAAAACTTGCAACAACTATATCCGCCTCTTTTCTATTAATAACAAGATTTAGTTTATCTTTCCCGTTCCAATATTTTCCTCCAAAGGCAAGTCCATAAAATATTAAAACGATAGTTAAAAAAACTAAAGCAGGCCTTCTCATTTAGACATTAATCTGTTAAAGTGACTTTTCCCCATCTTTTTTATTCTCTCAGGAGCTATTCCATATGTTCTTAATAGATGCCTTATATATTCTCCCGCCACAACCTCGGGAACAATAACAAAGCTGGCACCTGCTTCGTAAAACTTAACAGCGTCTTCAGTGTTTACTGCTTTAAGAATTGTTATTGGTCTATTTTTAATCCTTCTTATGTGTTCAAGCAAAACCAGATTGTCAGCCAAATTCGAAATAGTGGCAATAACGATCTTTGCCTTTTCTATCTGGGCGATTTCCAAAATATCAGGATCGTTTATGTCTCCAAAAACTACCGGAATGTTGTCGGCAGTAAGGCGTTCAAAAACTTTAGGATTAAAGTCGACAACCAAAAGAGGAATTCCGTCTTTAAGAAAGAAGGATGCAAGACTTTTTCCCGTTCTGTCACAACCAACCAAAACAACATGATCGTTAAAAGGAATTTCTTTTAGATATGAAATCTCCTTTGGAGATTTTCTTTCAAAAATTTCCAGGAAGTCTTTAACAAAAACATAAATTTTTTCAGTTGAGAAAATAAAGTAGGTAGAGACAATCATAGTTATAACTCCAACCAAAATAATAAGGGCAACGTCCTCCCTTTGAACGTGCCCCAAGCCCGCAGCCAAACCCATTAAGATAAACGAAAACTCGGAAACTTGCGAAGTCGAAACAGCCGAGAAAAACGAAGTTCGCCTCTTGTAGCCCATAAAACCTAATATCGACAAAAAAATTAAAGGCTTAACTAAAATAACGAAAAAGGATAATACTAGCGCTGTTGGTAAAATCGAGATGAAATTGGGAACGACTATCTTTGTTCCCAAAGTTAAAAAGAAAAGGGTCAGGAAAAAATCTCTAAGAGGTTTGGTCCTTGAAGCAATTTGTAAATGCTCGGGAAGATTCGAAAGAGCAAGTCCCGCCAGAAAACCTCCAATTTCAAAACTAAAACCCAGCGGGCCCGAAACAAAACTTGCAACGCCCAGTGCCCAGGCAATACTTCCGATAAATATTAGCTCGCTTCCCCCCGAAAGAAACTTATCAAAAATCTTCGGAAGAATTTTTTTAGAAAATAACCAAACTGAAACAAAAAGTAAGGCCGCTTTAACTGTTAAAATTAAGTAATTATAAATAGACACTTCTCCCCTGCCCACGCCCGTCAGAAGCATAATTAAGGCAATTACAAAAAAGTCTTGAACGAGTAAAAACCCTACGGTAATTTTTCCATAGAGGCTGTTTAAGTCGTCTTTTTCGGAAAGAAGCTTAACAACGATAATTGTCGAGGAAAGTGTTAGTGCAATTGAAATATAGAAAGCCGTGAGATAGTTAAAACCCAGGAAAAAAGAAAAACCTAACCCAAGAAGTGTTGTTATAACTATTTGAGCAGTAGCTGAAATAAGGGCAACTTTTCCTATTGTAGGAACTTCTCTTATGTTCATCTGCAGTCCCACTAGAAATAGAAGCAGGGTTACTCCAATTTGACCCAATTGGTTAGTTGTCGCACTTTCTACCAGAATTTTGCTAAGCGCCAAAAATATTCCGGCAAAAACATATCCAATAAGTGGCGGCTGTTTAAATATCTTGGCAATGATACCGAAGGCCGCAGCTGCAACTAGAAGTATCGAAATTTCACTAAGTCCCACATATTAACACTAAGGCTTTTCACGCATGTGGTCAAGGTTTTTTAAGGCACCATTTAAATCCTCAGAAAGATCGGATTCAAAACTTAATTCTTTTCCGTCCGTCGGATGAAAAAAGGAAATTCTTTTTGCATGTAAAAAGAGCCTGGCAGACCATTTTCTGTCGTTTCTCGCCGTTTTTCTTCCCGCATAGAATTCATCGGAAACAATCGGGTGCCCTATATATTTAAGATGGATTCGAATTTGGTGAGTCCTTCCTGTCTTTGGATATAGTTTAAGGAGAGTAAATTTTTCGCTCTTAGTATCATAATATCCAATCACTTTATATCCCGTTTCTGCTTCCCGTCCTCCAGGCAGTACGCCGAATCGGTCGTGACGCCACGGAAGTCTTCCCACCGGCACCTCAATTTTGCCCTCGCTAGGTTCAACTTTTCCGTGAACCAAAGCGACATAGATTTTCTCTACCCTTCGTTCTTTAAACTGACTTTGTAAATTTTCGAAAGCTTCTTTTGTTTTGGCCGCAACAAGTATCCCGCTCGTTTCCTTGTCTAATCTATGTACAATCCCTGACCTAAACTCTTTATCTTTAGAAAGCGGATAATCTAATTTAGAAAGCCAACCTTGGAGAACTGGCTGATTTTTCGTAGTGGTCGCAGAATTAGTAATCCACCCGGATGGTTTATCTAAAATTAAAATCGACTCATCCTCAAAAATTATTTTCGGTTCCATTCCCCTATTCTATCATCATATTTTCAAGCTTTAGGCATGGCTTCTGAGAAATGTGTTGAAAAGGCACCAGAATAAATCTTTCTTTTAATGAAAATTGTTTGTGCCTTTGAAACGCCAAGTGAGAAGCGGAATTGAGATTTCGGATTGAGACTGAATACGACGAACGTTTTCGAAGAAGCTGTGCCGAAAGCGAAATTTTACTTCTCTCTTTTCCTCTCGCAGTTAATGCAAACTGTGGCCTCCGGATAAATAACAAGTCTGTCTGTATCAATCATGTTCCCACAATCTTCACAAATTCCGTACTTGCCTATCTTTACCCTTGATAATGCTTTTCTTGTTTGAATAATCTTTCTTTGAATTTCTTGGACAATTGCTGAAGTGCGGGCATGACCAAATTGCTCCGCAGCGTCAGTATCAGGAGAAGCGTTATCTAAAATTCTTGATTTATCTTTAAAAGGATCTTCTTTAGATATTTGTTTTTTGTTTTTCTTTAGAGACTCGAGTTTCTCTCGTAAAAATTTAGCAACGGGGAAAAGCAAGTTTGAAGGAAAAGCAACATTATTAGTTTTTTTATTTTTCATTTTTGGATTGACAGGTTAAATACTACCAGAAAACAAACAAAGGCGGAAATAGCTGAAACTGCTATTTCCCACCTTCCGACAAAGGATAGCACAAATGGGAAAAGAGTTGCAAGCAAAGCCCTTAGAGTAAAAAAGATTCCGAGACAGTTAAGTGAGGCAAATCCAATTTTACCCGATTTATACCAGGCAAAATCTCTATAGTGAGACTGAAAGTAATAAAAAAGAAGAATTAGCACCGACAATATTAGAAATCCGACAAAAGAAGAAATACTACCCAGCTTTATGGCGTCAACAAAATAAATAGTGGCGATCCAGAAAATAAATCCTATGGCAGAGGCCTCAAAAACCTCAAAAAATCTAAGTTTGAATCTTGCAACTCCTATTATTAACCCGACAAACCCCGAAACCAAAGATTCCCAAAACCACCAAGCAGGAAAAAATCTTTTAGAAATAAAATATCCAAAAGTTACTCCGGCTAACACATAAAATGCCGTGGTAAATATTTGAGACGAAATATAATCTTCCTTAAGTTTTCGCCAAAGCAAAAACAGAAAAATAAGGAAGCCGAAGATAAAAGTTAAGACATTTGTAATCATGACAGTAATCAGTATATCATCAGAAGGGTTGACTTCATCTTTGCCTTGCCTGTATCATAGTCTTTACTGTGTTAGAAACGCCACATGTTGTTGTCGGGGCAGCAATAGCAACAAAGATAGGAAATCCGGCCCTGGCAATTCCCCTTTCTTTTCTTAGCCACTTTGTACTCGAAAAGATTCCACATTGGAATCCTCACCTAAGAACTGAAAAATTAACTTTGGGAAAAATAAGCAGGCAAAGCACTCAAATTGTAATCGCAGACAGCCTTTTATCCCTCACTTTAGGCAGTTTTATCGCCTCCCGAGCCCTACCGGATGCAAATCACGCAATAGTCATACTCCTTTCTTGTTTCGCGGCGGTTCTTCCGGACCTGATTGAAGCTCCTTACTATTTCCTAAATAACCACAGCGACTTTATAGAAAAAAAGTGGATTCCCTTTAAAAAATCCATTCAAGTCGACACCTCTCCCCTCCCCGGCCTTGCAACTCAAGCTGTTACCGTTCTCGCCGCACTTTGGTGGATCCTGGCTTAACTTTTCACTCTTTCCAAATACTCCCCTGTTCTGGTATCTACTCTGATTTTGTCACCGGCATTTATAAACAAAGGGACTTTGATATCCATCCCATTTTCTAAAACCGCGGGTTTGTAGATATTCGTTGCCGAATTCCCTTTAACTCCGGGGTCAGTTTGGATAACCTCCATAACAACTTTTGGGGGAAGTTCAACCGAAAGAGCCCTCTCGTCCCAGAATAACACATCAACTTGATCCCCTTCTTTCATGAATACAATTTGATCGGCTAAAATCGTAAGTGGAATTTCAACTTGTTCATAAGTTTTTGGGTCCATGAATACGGCATTTGACGAATCTTTGTAAAGATATTGGAGCTTTTTCTTAAAAGTGTTTACTTCATCAACTGAAACGTTTGAACTAAAAGATTTCTCCCCCACCCCACCGGTTATTAAATTTCTGACATTTATTTTGACAGTTGCTCCACCTCTGCCCATTTTAATAAGGGTGTATTTAATAACTTGGTACGGCTTTCTATCATAAAGAAAAGCCACCCCGTTTTTAAGATCTGTTGCGTTAACCATCCCAAAAGGTATTTTACCTCAAATTTTGATATAATTGAAGCCACCAAACAAGCCGAGGTGGCGGAATGGCAGACGCGCAAGTCTCAAAAACTTGTGAGGCCTCAAACCTCATGTTGGTTCGACTCCCACCCTCGGCACCAGTAAGGAATTTGCAAGCGGTTTGGTGTCGCCTCGCTTCGCTCGGCGACC
>CAYISM010000023.1:0-8396 GCA_964366085.1 uncultured Gammaproteobacteria bacterium
CTTTTAGAGAAGTTCGATGAGGCGGTCGAGGCCGAAAGAAAAACCGACTGCAGGAATAGGCCGACCCGCAAACATACCGATTAAATTATCGTAACGTCCCCCACCACCGATTGAGAGATCTTCCGGTTTGCCGGTTGGTTTTAATTCCATAATCGTGTCGGTATAGTAATCCAAGCCACGAGCCAAAGTCCTATCAAAGAAGAAATCAGTTTTTCCTGAAAGTCTATATTTTGATTCTAAAGTTTCTTTAATTTTAAAAAAATCAGCTGTTGGCTGTGCATCTTTTAATTGATTTATATATTTAGTCGTCTTCTCTTGCGACAAACCATTTGTTTTTAACTCTGAAACGACGCCTTCCTCTCCAATTTTGTAATATTTATCCCAAGCCCGAACAACTTCGATCGGGACACCGGCAAATATTTTTCTATCATTTACTGCCATTTTGGCATTTTTAAGCCCAAGTTTTCGGCATGACTCAACTGCAGCAGCGATAATCTTAGCGTCTTCCTCCAGGCTTGTCGATCCAACCGTATCGAAATCGAATTGTGTAAATTCCCGATAGCGGCCTTTTTGAGGGTTTTCGCCCCGGAAGACCTGACCTACTTGATAACGGGAAAATGATGGATTAATAAGGCCCAAGTTGTTGGCAACAAACCTTGCAAGAGGAACGGTTAAATCGTAGCGTAGCGCAAGCTCGCGGCCGCCGCGATCAGTAAATTGATAAATTAGTTTCTCTTCTTCTCCGTATTTTCCAAGAAGTGTTTCCGCAAACTCGACAGTGGGGGTTTCTAGGGGAACAAATCCAAAAGATTCCAAAACGTCTGCAATTTTATTGATTGTCTCACGGCGTCTCTTAGCCTTTTCCGGCTCTATATCCCGAAAACCCTTTGGCGTTGTCGGTCCTTTTTTCATATTTCCTATATTATCATCTTATTAATCGACCTTTCCAGTAAGTTTACGATTCCACATTTCAGCGGCCTTCAGAATATAAAGAACAGGCGGAAAAGACTTTCTAACTTCCTTATCTATAACATAGTTAGTATCTCTTTCTCTTCTTTCTGTACTTATTAGGATTGTGTTTTGCCCCAACGCTGCAAAAATCGCCCCTTGTCCTGCATTGCATGCCCAGATATTTCTTGTTATTTCCAAAGATTTTTTTCTGAGATCATTTGGCGGAAATAGCCTTTTCTTACTTTGACTTTCCGAAACTTTTTCTAGGGCATCTTCAAACTTTTTATACCATTCTCTTTCAAAATCAGGATCCTTGAAATTTCTGGTATTTTTTAGAACCCTAGCTTTAACTTCCTGATATTGAAGATTACTTGTTGTGACTTCTGAAATCGGAGTTATATCCGTTTTCGGTACATTTCTCAAGTACTGTTTGAGGTTTTCTATATATTTCCTAATGTTTTGAACATTTGATTCGTTGACCGGCCCGTACTGACCAATTTCAATATAATCGGTGTCGGCAATATAAATTGTCAAACTTGTGTTAATGCCGTAAAAGCGTAGAAATTTTATTACTAGCACTAGTTCGTCAACAATAAGCGGGATTGGTTCAAGTTTTGGGTTTTTAAGATATTCATCAAGATCGACAACAGCAGTATAACCGCCTTTATAGTCGAACTGATTTATTAAACAAAGCATTGTTATTAAGTTAACTTTTTCTCCATTTAATCCAGCAAGAAGAATTCTCTCAAATTTATCTGTACCCCAAACTTTATCTGTCTTAATTTGATCGATTTCAAATAAGATTGAAGTGAGAACGAGTGCTTTTTCCGGATTTTCTACCTTTCCTAAATTTCTTGAGAGCAGGGCTCTTAGTCTTTTTTCTTCTTGAGATTTTAGAGTCATTGATAAATATTCTTCGATGTCTTTATCGTCAATTTCTTTCTCAAGTTCTTCTTCAACAATTCTTTCAGCATCTGGCAAACTTATTCCTAGTTCGTCGGCGGCCGTGCATACGGCCTTATTAAAAACGTCTCCGTAACTATCGTTTGAGTTACTTCTCTTTAGATCCTTTATTTTAGAATCAATAGTTTCTCTTCTTAATCTTTCAAGTTTTTGCCTGGCTGTTTCCGATTGTTTTAGGAGTCTCTTTGTCTCAAAAGAAAGATTGTCTGTTATCCATTTTCTGGCCTCAAGATCATCCTTTTGATTTATTTGATTTTGGCTCTTAGAGATTATGTTTAAAAATTCGTCGAATGACGTATCTCCAAGAGCCCTGAATGGTCCAAGTATTCACTATAACTCCAGCTCTCAGCTCTACCACTTATTTTTTCTATAACTTGGCCAATTTGTATATTTATGTTTCGTCTTAATTGTTCAAGAGTTTCTCTTGCGCGTAATTGTGAGCTATCAATTATGGTCTTGCCGATCGTTTTTGACTTGTTTTCCCATCGAAACGTCTGGCGATCTAATAATCGTCCAAACAAAACTTCGACGTCAGTAATTTCCTTTTTATTCATTCTTTCCATAGTTTTATTTTTCATTTGATATTTTTCTCTGGGTGGGCGAGGGGAATCGAACCCCCGGTCTTCCGCTTCACAGGCGAACGCTTTAGCCAACTAAGCTACACCCACCAAAAAACCTCCCATTCTCTAGCTACTAATTCATTCAAATAAACTAGTAACTAAGGAACGAGAGGTTAATCATGAACTCCTGGCTTGCGCCAAAAAAAAGGACCTCCCGCGGTCCCATCCTTATTCCATGAACTTTATTTATTATAGTTCATGGCTCTTGGGTCGTCTCCGCGATCTGCGACAACGACTGCTTTATTTTTACGCTTTAGCTTGCGTCGAGTATTTGGCTCGCTCCTTCCTTCGCGTGACTGAAGGTAATAACGGATTTATTAAACTGTAAGGAGTATTATATCAGTAAAAAGTATTCTGTCAAATTTTGGGAGTGGGGGAAGGGGATTTTTCGGTAGCGGTTATTACATGGATTCTTCTGGCGGTTAAAGTATCATTTTCCAAAATTCCAACCACAACAACCTTATCGCCTTTTTCTATATCGGTAAATTTGATCGTTATGACTTTGCCGTCTTTGTTTGTGGTAATTCTTGCCTTGGCATCAGGCTTTATTGTGAGCGTTTTTGACTCCCGTAAAGTTTTTATTGTAAAAGTGTTTTTGGCAGTATCGGTGACAAGTCCTATAAAAGCATTTCTATTTGAAGTGTCGTTCGGTGCAGTAATAAGGATTCTTTTTGCATCCAAAACATCACCTTCATTTTTTCCGACAGAGCCGGATCCCGCTATACGGGAAAATCCCATTGCAACAATAAAATCGCCGATTGCCAAGTCTGTGAACTTAACCTCCTTCGTTGAAGTTTTCCCTACTTTTATGAATTCGGTTTCGCCGGTGTTAACCGAAATTTGTTGAATCTCGCCTGACTCATTCTTAATTTGAACTGTCGATTCAACTTTGTCGGTAACGGTTCCAACATAGGCCCTTGGGCTTTTTAGGACTTGTTCTACTTTTTCTTGAACCTTTTGTCTCACAGTTTCCGAAGAGTCCGTAGAATCTTGGGCAGAAATGGGTTTTTTAACTAATTGAAATAATATAAGACCGAGCGTCAGTAGTAGTACAAAAATTATTTTTTTCATTTCATGAATTTTGCAAATTCTGGTGAATAAACGATCTCAAGCATCTTACTTATTGATGCACCACTTTCATCAAACACAGTGATCTTTATTTTGTTTAAGCCCGGAGTTAAATCAACATCTACTTCAAAACCTCCATCATCTTTTGAAGAAGTAACATAGTCTTTAGCCTCTCCCGAAACTCCCAACCAGGAATTGGATTTTGTAATTCCGGAGAGGGTTATTGAATTTTCAGTCACGACCCCAAGGTTTTCCGGTTTTGCAATTGTTATACCGAATCCGTTTTTGGGAGAAGGGGAACCGGTAGGACCGGCTGCGGTTTTATTATTTAGCTTAGGGGCAAAGGCAATATTTGCACGCCAAATACCAAAAGCAATTATTAATCCCAAAATTCCTCCTGCAACTATCGCGACTATAACCTCTTTTCGCATATGGTGAACCTCGCCTAATATATGGTAACTTTAGGTTCTTGTCAAGAAAAGTTTCTTTTGCTAGGATGCAAAGAGAATTAACCTAATTTCTAATTATGGATATTATTTATTTAGGACATTCGTCATTTAAGTTTAAAGGTAAATCTGCATCAGTTGTAACCGATCCTTTTGATCCTAAAATGATTGGTCTAAAATTTTCAACGGCTGATGCCGATATCGTAACAATCTCTCATAAGCATGCTGACCATAATAAATCTGACTTAGTAACCGGTGTTAAAAAAATAGTTTCAGGTCCGGGAGAATATGAAATTATGGGGGTTTCAATTATCGGAATACCTTCTTATCATGACGATAAAAAGGGTGAGGAGAGAGGGAAAAATACAATTTATGTTTTTGAGATGGATGGACTTAGGCTTTGTCATTTGGGTGATTTGGGACATGACCTTACGGAAAAAATGCTTGAAGAAATCGGAACTATTAATATTCTGATGGTTCCTGTCGGCGGAGAGTATACAATAAACGCGTCAAAAGCCGTAACTGTTGCTCAGGCAATTGAGGCAAATATTATTATTCCAATGCATTATCAAATGCCGGGAATGAAGGAGGAAATTTCTTCAAAATTGTCTACTGAAGAAGCCTTCCTAAAAGAAATTGGTCTTCCGGCGGAACGCCTTGCCAAATTATCCATAAAAAAGGAAGATCTACAGGAAGAGCAGAGGGTAGTTGTTTTAGAGAAAAAATAAGTTATGAACACACTTCGTATTCCGCCTCATTCTGCCGAAGCGGAGGAATCGGTAATTGGCGCACTACTATTGGATCGCGACGCAATAATTGTTGTCGCAGAGTTTTTGATGCCGTCTCATTTTTACGACGACAGACATAAGGAGATCTTTGAATGTATTTTGGAGCTTTATGAAGAGAGAGTCCCCATCGACGTTTTAACTGTAGCGGAGAGACTCAAAAAACGAAAAGTTTTAAAAAAGGTTGGCGGAGCCACACTCTTGGCTGAGCTTGCAAATAAGGTCCCGACTGCAGCCCATGTTGAGCATTATGGGCGAATTGTAAAAGACCACGCTGTCAAAAGATCCCTCATGACAGCGGCGAGCCGCCTTATAGATTTTTCTTTGGACGAGGGCCTCTCTGCTGCAGAGCTTCTGGATAAAGCGGAAAGTGAAGTATTTTCTTTGACTCAAGCCCATATCAAGAAGGCATTTGCCCCCGTTCGCGAAGCCTTGGCGGAAAGCTTTGACAGGCTTGACGAACTTCACAAACAGGCAGAAGGGCTTCGAGGGGTGCCAACCGGATTTAAGGATTTGGATGATGCTTTAGCGGGTATGCAAAAATCAAACCTTCTTATTTTGGCATCAAGACCCGGAGTAGGAAAAACCTCTCTAGCTTTAAATATTGCCCAAAACGTAGCCGTCAAATTTAAGCGCCCTGTTGGCTTTTTCTCGCTTGAAATGAGCAAGGAGGAGCTTGTGGACAGGCTTCTTGTGGCCCAAGCCGATATCGATGCCTGGAGATTAAAAACAGGGAAACTTTCGGAAGACGACTTTACAAAGCTTTCAAACGCAATGGGAGAGCTTGCCGAGGCCCCTTTATATATCGATGATACTCCGGCTTTATCAATTCTTGAGATGAGAACTAAAGCAAGACGTCTTCAAGTTGAGCACGGTGTGGACTTTATTGTTGTTGATTATTTGCAGCTTGCAAGATCCCGTCAACTTGAAAATAGAGTTCAGGAAGTTTCGGAAATTTCTCAAGGTCTCAAAAATTTAGCGCGTGAGCTTAAAATTCCGGTCTTGGCTTTGTCCCAACTTTCAAGAGCCGTTGAACAGCGTGGGGGACAAAAAAAACCACAACTTGCGGATCTTAGGGAAAGCGGGTGTTTGTTTGGAGACACGCTTATTTTGCGGGCTGATACAGGTGAGAGAGTAAAAATAAGATCTTTAGTCGGCAAGGAAAATATAGAAATTTTAGCATTGGATAACAATTTTAAGCTGATAAGTACGGCGATCAGTAAGGTTTTTCCCAGCGGCAGAAAAATGACGTACAAAATGACTCTTAAGAGTGGGAAAGTAATTGAAGCTTCAGGCAATCATCCTTTTCTCATGCTTGATGGGTGGATGAGACTGGAAAAACTTAAGATTGGAGATAGAATTGCGGCACCAAGAATAATGAATCTTAAACCGTCCAGAGAGAAAGCCTTGAGCGGTAGCCGAATTATTTTGTTGGCGCATCTTATAGGAAACGGGTGTTATGTCAAAAGGCAACCCCTGCATTATACAAATTCCGATATGGAACTCATTAAAACTGTTGCAAAAGTTGCAGAGAAAGAATTTTCGGTTGTGCCGAAAATTATTAAGCAGGAAAATTGGTACCATGTTTATCTTTCGGCTAAAGAGAAACTTGCGAGAGGGAGGAGAAACCCTATTGTTAAATGGCTGGACGAATCTTTGGGAATTTACGGGCAGAGGTCAAGAGAAAAGTATGTTCCGGATATAGTTTTTAGACAAGATAATAGGCGAATTGCTCTGTTTTTACGGCATATATGGTCTACAAATGGAAGTATTTTTCTCAAAAAAGAAAATAAAAAGGGTGCAAAAGCTTCAATTTATTACTCAACAGGGAGCAGGAGGCTTGCGGAAGACGTGTCGCATTTTCTGTTGAGACTGGGAATCGTGTCTACCATTAGAAGTTCATCCAAAAAAGGATATGAAGATATGTGGATCGTCAATGTTCAGGGAAAGAGTGAGCAGATAAAATTTTTTGAAAGAATTGGCATAGTAGGTGAGAAGGCAAAACTTGTTCCTGGGGCAATTAAAACCTTAAAAAGCATAAAAGAAAATCCGAATAATGATGTTATTCCCAAAGAGATATGGAAATATATTGAAAAAGTACGGGTTGAAAGGGGACTTACTACTCGGCAGTTTCATGAAATAATGGGTTGGGCTTATAGTGGAACTCAAAGACATGGCAACGGGGTTGGTAGAAAACGACTAGCAAAGATTGCAAAAGTACTCAGCGAAGATAGATTAATGAAATTATCCAACTCAGATTTGTACTGGGACGAGATAAAAAACATAAAAAAGATAGGCATAAAGACAGTATTTGACGCGACGGTTCCTAAGTATGCCAATTTCATTGCAAATGACATTATAGTTCACAACAGTATCGAGCAGGATGCGGACGTTGTGATGTTTATTTGGAGGGAAGATGAGGAAAAACTTGAAAATATAGTTTTAGATATATCCAAGCACAGAAACGGCCCTCTAAAGCAAATAAATCTTTTCTTCAAGGGCGACAGGATCAAGTTCTACGGGAGAGAGACAAAGAGAGAGAAGTAAGTAAACAATAAAAAATTTTTACTACTGCTTCACTTCTAAAAACTGAAATTTGGAGATTAGGGGAGTAATTATGCGGATTACTTTTGTCCAATGATCAGTATCCGAAAAATCCTCCGGCTCAATTACCGAAAGGGCGAAGGCAACATCGGGTGCCATTTCAGGAGTTACTTTTCCACCAGATTGCTTGAATTTTTCAATAAGCGGTTCAAGCTGTTTTTTCTGCCTGGGGGTTAAACGAATTGCTCCACCTTTACCTTTTTCCATAAGCTTCCTAATCTTTTGCAAATCTCCGCCTGAAACCTGTGATAGAAAAGAAAAAACGTTTTGCCCTTGAGGCTTTCTCTGTTTAATTTTTTCTAGAAGCTTTTTGTCTTTTTCTCTATTATCCCTAAACCACGAACTATTTTTCAGCTCTTCTTTAATCGTGCGTTTAACTAATTTCTTTTGTCCTGGCTTAATATCAAGTCCGAACCCTTCTTCAATTGCGATTTTGGCAAGGATTTTTCTTTCTTTGCCCAATCTTTCTATACTTGAAACATCTACAGTCTCATTGTCGGTGTCCACGTTTGTTTCTTTATTGTTCGTAACATTTGTAGAAAAAGCGGTTCCTCGGACAGAGGCAACTGCCGATGGTGTTTCTATTTCGTAGTTCTTAGGAGCACCACCCGAGATTCTCATGACTCTTGACCAAGTTCTCCCGATTGATTGGAAAAGTGAAACACTTTGGTCAGAAGCACTACTTATTATAGTAATTTCGGTATTTTGGTCAAGTCTGGTTTGAGATCCGTCGGGATATGTGATTGTTGCTGAGGAATTTTCGAAAGTTTTGACAGCGTCGCCTGCTTTGAGGATTTGACCGGATGAAAGCATTCCATTTTTGCTTTCAACCCGTCCCGAGTTTATTTCTATAGTTGTTGTTTTGGGTTCTTCAGAAGAAAGCCTTTTATTTATAAAACTCCAAATCCCAAAGCCAACCCCACGAAGTTTGAATGTGGTGTGTCTTTACAGTTTGGCTA
>CAYISM010000024.1:0-7980 GCA_964366085.1 uncultured Gammaproteobacteria bacterium
TCAGCTTGGCAATGTGGGTTTCCGTCCTCTGGTAGTTAAACTATTTAGAGGTTCTGATCCAACCGCCAAGCATTCTGCCTATCTCGAATGTCTGTGAGGATAAAAGCTGGTACTTTTTAAAGTCCATACATTTAGTTTCGAAAGAAACCCTTAAGAGAATTTTTAGAAGGTCGAGTTTTACGCTTGTCTTTTTCAAAATCGGTAATTTCTGTTCCCGGGAGATATATCCTGCCGTGATTATCAGTTCGATAATTTCAAGAACCATTGAGTCGATTTTCTGTCCTAACGAATAACGTTTAGCCTTAGGGAAAAGAATTAAGATTTGGCTTAATTCTTTGTAAAAATCGTAAAGTTTGGTGAAGATTGGAATATCAAGGCCAAACTCAGGCAGTGTGTGTGTGTGTGTGACTCTGATTACTCATGAAAAATTTTGATGATATTATCTTAATTGAGAGTTTATTTCAAGCCTGGAATGAATTTAAAAAAGGGAAAAGAAACAAGAAAGACGTGCAGGGTTTTGAGAGAAATCTGGAAGACAATTTATTTGACTTGCACTTAAAGCTCAAAAACAAAACCTACAAGCACGGCAAGTACAAATCGTTTTATGTTAATGACCCCAAAAGAAGGCATATCCACAAAGCCTGTGTTGCCGACCGTGTAGTTCACCACCTTCTTTATAAGTATTTGTACGAAATCTTTGACAAGAGTTTTATTTTTGATTCATATTCCTGCAGGTTGAATAAGGGAACTCAAAGAGGAGTTAAACGTCTAGCGGGGTTAGTTAGAAAAGTAAGCAAAAATTATTCGGGAAGTTGCTGGGCGCTAAAATGCGATATCAAGAAATTCTTCGCAAATGTCGATCATAAAATTCTTTTAGAATTACTTGACAGAAAAATTCAAGATAGAGATATTTTGTGGCTACTACAGGAAATAATTGCCAGTTTCAATTCCGACTATGAGAACGGGAAAGGCATCCCGCTTGGAAATTTAACAAGCCAGGTTTTTGCCAATATTTATCTGAACGAGTTCGATCAATTTGTGAAACATAAATTGAAAGCTAAACATTATTTAAGATACGCTGACGATTTTTTGATTTTGAGTGAAGATAAATCAAGCCTCGAAGATTTAATCACAAAGATAGATTATTTTTTGAAAACAGAACTCAAGTTAAATTTGCACGAGAAGAAAGTAATAATCAGAAAATACACCTGGGGAATTGACTTTCTGGGCTATATAGTCTTACCGTACTACATTTTACCTAGAACGAAAACGAAAAGAAGAGTGTTTAAGAAGTTAAGGGAGAAAACAGATTCGCCAAATTTCAACCAGTCCTTGCAATCGTATATAGGCTATCTTAGCCACGCAAATGCATATATACTTACAAATAATCTAAAAAACCAAGCTTGGTTTTGGAAACTTGACGAAGATGATTCAAAAAATTCGTCTGACAAATTTTAGGAATTTTAAAAGCAAAATTTTTGATTTTTCTCCAAAGACAACTGTTATAGTCGGCCCCAATGCTTCGGGAAAGACGAATATTTTGGAGGCTATTTTTTTGCTTTCAACGGGAAAGAGTTTCCATGCCCAGATTGAGGAAGAAATGGTGAATTATAGTGCCGAGATCGCAAGAATCTCAGGCAGAATTACGAATAATGAATTAGGAATTATGGATGAAAAGGGCGAAAGAATACTTAATACTAAATACAAAATACCAAATTCTAACCTGGAAGTTGTGCTCACGCGGGGGTTAATTGACGTCGGAAATTCCCGTCCAGAGCCCGTGGCCCGAAAGAAAATGTTAGTTAACGGAGTTTCAAGGCGGTTGATCGACTTTGCCGGAAATTTTAAAGTCGTTCTTTTTGCTCCCCATGATTTGGGGCTTGTTACAGAATCTCCGTCTCTTAGGCGGAAGTTCTTAGATAATGTTTTGTCGCAAGTTGACCGTGAATATCGTCGAGCAATTCTTTCTTACGAAAAAGGACTAAGGCAAAGAAATAAACTGCTTTTTAGAATTCGGGACGAAGGTTTGTCGCGGTCACAGCTTCTTTTCTGGAACCAGCTACTTGTTAAGAATGGCGACTATATTTCCGTCAAAAGGCAGGAGTTTATTGACTTTGCCAACGCAACAGAAGCTTTGAATGATCAACTTTTCAATCTAGAATATGACAAAAGCGCAATAAGTGAGGGGAGACTAGAGCAATATGCCGAGGAAGAAGTTGCGGCGGCAACAACATTGGTTGGGCCGCATAGAGACGACATTCAATTCAAAATTCAAAATTCAAAATTCAAAATTCAGCGCGATTTATCACGCTACGGCTCACGGGGCGAGCAGAGAATGGGAGTTTTGTGGCTAAAACTGGCCGAACTTGCTTTCATCGAAGAAAAATCGGGCGAGCGGCCAACACTTCTCTTGGATGATATCCTTTCGGAACTTGACCACAGCCATCGAGAAATTGTAATGGGGATTGTTGGAAATCAGCAAACGGTGATAACCACAGCCGATCCGCATTTTATAGAAAAATTCAAAAGAGTGGAAATTATAAAGCTGTAAGAATATAATTGTTCAAGGATGTCAGAACGAGGTACTGGAAAGCGAGTAAAAGACATAAGGGCGGTTCAGGCCGAAGTCGCCGCAGGCCAAAAGGTTGTGCCGGGTTTTGAAAGTGTGCTTCCGGGGAAGCCAGCAGTTGATCCTAATAAAAGAGAAGAGATTAAGGCGAGAGCTAAGGCTGCTCCACCCCCGCGGCCTATTAGAAAAGGGCCAATACTCACTTTTGCCGACCGAAGTGCGCCAAAAGACTCCTAAATTTGTTTTTTCCGCAATCTTTGCGTAAAATAGTGGTTGACCCCGTCACTACATTTACTTGCTCCCGAATACTACGTGTTCGCGTCGCAAGGGTATGAGTGCGGGGTAGCTAAAAGCTATGTACCAACCCAAATACACAATATCCAACCGAATTCTTAAGAATATAGGGGTAATTGAGGCTGCTAAAGAAGTAATTGAAAATGCCCCGCTTGTTCCTTCCTACGAAAAACAGTTTCAATCAGACGCAATCGTGAGAACCGTTTATCATGGAACCCACATTGAGGGAAACGACTTAACTTTTATCCAAACCCAAAAAGTTTTAGAGGGAGAAGAGGTTTATGGCAGAGCACGCGATATTCAAGAAATAATCAATTACAGAAATGCCGTTTCACTACTGGAAGAGCTTGCAGTAAAAAGAGGTGGATATGAACACGATATGCTAAAGGACATCCATAGGCTTACCGTCTATAAAATAGTACCTGAAGAGAAAATTGGAGTTTTTAGAACAAGCCAAGTTGTAATTAAAGAAGAGGGAACGGGTGAGATTATTTTTCAACCACCCCCATTTGTCGAAGTTCCCTATCTAATTGACGATTTTTTTGCATGGCTTAATTCGGAAGATGTGAAGGAGGTTCACCCAATAATTAAAGCAGGAATTACTCATTATATTTTAGTTGCAATTCACCCCTTTGTAGAAGGCAATGGTCGTACAGCCAGGGCCTTTGCCTCCTTGATTTTAATGCGTGAAGGCTATGATATTAAAAGATTTTTCTCACTTGAGGAACATTTTGATAGTGATCCGGCAAGTTATTATGAGGCCTTTTCGTCAGTTGATAAACAATCGCCGATTATCGGACAAAGAGATTTGACTGTCTGGCTGGAGTATTTTACAGAAGTGGTTGCGGCGGAACTTTCCAAAATTAAAGAAAAAGTAAGAAAACTTTCCATTGACACAAGACTCAAAATTAAAATTGGTGAACAAATGACACTTACCGAGAGACAGATGAGGCTTGTTGAATACCTTTCCGATCAAGGATCCGGTGGAATGCAGGAGTTAAAAAGAATTTTATCAATGGTTTCTGAAGATACAATATTAAGAGATCTTAAGGACCTTCTTGATAAAGGCATTATTAAAAAACAGGGGAGTACAAAGGCGTCGAGATATGTGATAAGCAGAACTTAAAAGCTTCGCTTAAAGCAAATAGGTAAACCCAATATTTTTGCTCGGTTCCCAAAATACTTACCTCGCACTATAATTAGGTCTGGGGGATTATGAAATTTGTAGAACTAGCGACTTATCTTGAGAAATTAGAGAAGACTTCTTCTCGTATTGAAATAACTAAAATTTTGGCTGAGCTTTTCAGAAAAACCGATGCTTTCGAAATTGATAAAACTGTATACCTCCTCTTAGGAAGCCTTGCACCGAATTATGAAGGAGTCGTATTTAATGTAGCTGAAAAAATGATAATCAAGGCTATAGCTTTGACATATGGCTATGATGGCAAGGCGGTCAATGGTTTATATAAAAAGGCTGGGGATCTTGGAATAGTTACAGAAACATTAGCCAAAAAATCACACTTCACCGCCCATAATTCACCGCTTTCAATTACAGATGTTTATCAAAAATTAATGGATGTTGCCCGGGATTCCGGCGAGGAGAGCGTAGAAAGAAAAATTCAAAAAATATCAGAACTTTTTAAAAACTTGGATCCTCGATCTACTCGATTTGTGGCAAGAATTCCCCTTGGCAGGCTCCGCTTAGGATTTTCCGATAAAACTGTAATAGATGCTCTTTCTTGGATGGAAGCGGGAGATAAAAGTTTAAGAAGCCAGCTTCTTAAGGCATACGAGGTGGTGCCGGATATTGGGTTTTTGGCAAAAAGAGTAAAGGAAGTTGGGGCAGCTATCGCCTCGAAAAATATAAAACCTGTCGTTGGAATTCCGGTTCTCCCCGCCCTTGCCCAAAGGCTTAATAGTCCTGTCGAAATGATAGAAAAAATGGGGAAAGTGGCAGTTGAGCCAAAATTCGATGGGCTAAGAGTGTTGATTCATTTCAGTAGGTCAAAAAAGATGCTGAAAGCGTTTACCAGGAATCTAAATGACGTGTCGGAAATGTTTCCCGAGCTTACAAATATTGGTGATTATATTAAAGGGTATGAAGTAATTTTGGATACCGAAGCTACCGGAATGGATCCTGAAATGATAAAAATTATGAATTTTCAAACAACAATGAAAAGGAGAAGAATTCATGATGTAAACGAAACTGCCGGTCAAATTCCTCTCAGATTCCAGGTTTTTGATATTTTATTTAAAGACGGTCAGAGCTTGATGGGAACTGCCTATTTGCAAAGAAGGAAAGTATTATCGGGGACAGTTAAGGAAAATGATCTAATGGTTGTGGATGAAGCGGTTATTACTGAGGATCCAAAGGTAATAGAAAGGCAATACCAAAAAAATATTGATAAGGGGCTTGAAGGCGTGGTTGTTAAAAAAGTTGACTCACCGTATATTCCGGGAAGGACCGGGTATCGATGGGTGAAAATGAAGGACGCAGAAGGATCTAAAGCAAAACTGATGGATACAATTGATTGCGTTGTGATGGGGTATATGAGCGGTAAGGGCAAAAGGACACAGTTTGGACTTGGGAAAATATTGGTGGGAATAATGCAAGGAGAAAAAGTGAGAACTTTAACGAAGGTTGGTACGGGTTTTACGGAAAGAATACTGGGAGAGATGAAAAAAAGACTTGATAAAATCAGTCTAAACAAAAAGCCGGACAATTATATTGTTGATAAAAATCTGGAACCGGACGTTTGGACATACCCGAAACTGGTTGTCGAAATTGCGGCTGACGAGATAACTAAAAGCCCAAATCACTCTTTGGGAATATCTTTGAGATTTCCAAAGTTTATTAGATTTCGTGACGACAAAAATCCCGATCAAGCAACGACACTTAAGGAATTGAAGAAACTTTTTGAGATACAGAGAGTTTAACCTGTGATACGATTAGAATATGCCAACTTTAGGTTTGATCCTACTTCTTTTTTTCTTCGTTTTTATTCTCATAAAGTCCGCAGATTTAATCGTTGCAGCGCTCAGGCGCTTTAGTAAAGAAACTCACACAAAAATCTTTATCTTGTCTGCCATATTTCTGGCAGTGGCAACTTCGTTTCCTGAACTTTTTGTGGGAGTTTCCTCAGCACTAGAGGCAACTCCACATCTTTCTTTGGGCAACGTAATGGGAGCAAATATTGCCAATATCTCTCTTGTTGCCGGGCTTTCGGCACTTATTGTTGGCAGTATTAGCGTTCACGGAGAGTTTATCAAACACGAAGTTTGGGTAGCACTCCTTGCTGGAATCTTGCCATTTATACTAATAATTGACGGAGCGCTTTCTAAAAACGACGGAATTTTACTTCTTTTTCTTTATTTAATTTATGCACTTTCATTTTTTAAGGACAGGTTTTTGACGGTAACACATAGTCAAAGAAAAGAAGGATATATTCACAGATTTTTGAGAGATTTTGAACACCCGAGGGTTGATCAACACGTATTAAAAGATGTTGGAAAACTGATTTTGGGACTTTCTCTTTTGATTGTTTCAGCCGATGTGATTGTTAAGATAGCGGTTAAAATCGCCAGTTCGGCAGGAGTGCCGATTTTTTTAGTAGGACTTTTTCTTTTATCCATTGGAACTACTTTGCCTGAATTGGTATTTTCAATAAAATCCTTAAGAAGAAAAGAGTCGTCAATGTTTTTTGGTAACATATTGGGGTCTGTTATTGCCAACTCCACTTTAATTTTGGGAATTACTTCGATAATTCATCCTATTAATGTAATCAATGTTCGAGGTTCGTTGGTTGCCGTGGTTGCTTTCGTAATAATCTTTTCGACTTTTTGGTTTTTGATAAAAAGAAGATTAAATATTGGCAGAGGAGGGGCGAGTTTGTTACTGCTTCTTTATGGTATCTTCGTTGTAATTGAATTTTTATGAAAGTGATTGCGGATTTACAACTTCACTCCCGCTTTGCCCGGGCTGTTTCTCCGCAAATGACCGTGCCGACAATTAGTCAGTGGGCGGCTAAAAAGGGGATAAACCTTGTTGCAACCGGGGATTGGACACATCCTTTGTGGTTTAGAGAGCTAACGACTTTTTTAGAGGAAGCAGGGGAGGGGATTTATAAAGTCAAAAGGCCAGAGTCTTCTACAAGATTTTTATTGTCCACCGAAATTAGTTCAATTTATTCCCAGGGCGGAAAAGTTAGAAAAGTGCATACTTTAATTTTCGCTCCAGATTTTTCTACTGTCGGAAAAATTAACAGCGAACTTACTCTTCGAGGAGCAAATTTAATGAGCGATGGTCGACCCATTGTCGGGCTTTCGGCCAAAAACGTTGCAGAGATAGCACTATCTGTTAATGACAAATGTTTAATAATTCCTGCCCACGCTTGGACTCCGCACTTTTCTATTTTTGGAAGTGTTTCCGGATTTGATTCGATAGAAGAATGTTTTGAAGATTTAGCCCCCAATATCTATGCCATAGAAACAGGATTATCGAGTGACCCCGCAATGAATTGGAGAATCGCGGACTTGGAAAATAGACGAATCGTTTCTTTTTCGGACGCACATTCACCGGCAAAGTTGGGACGCGAAGCGACTGTTTTTGAGATGGAGGAAATTAGTTTTGAGAATGTAAGAAATGCAATTATGGGAAAGGGTAATTCAAAGATTGCGTACACAATTGAGTTCTATCCTGAAGAAGGAAAGTATCACTATACGGGGCACAGAAACTGCAAAGTTGTTTATTCTCCAAATGAAGCAAGAAAAAAGGGAACGACCTGTCCGGTTTGCGGAAAGCCGTTAACAATCGGAGTTATGAGCAGGGTGGAGCACCTTGCCTCAGTCGATATCGAAACCGAATCCAAAGTCGACAAATTGGGAGTAAGGTGGATTCATGACAAAGAAGGAAACCATCCTTCTTATGTAATGTTGGTTCCTTTGATGGAAATTTTGTCTGAAGCACTAGAGTCTGGAGTGAGCAGTGGGAAAGTTGTCGATATGTATGAAGCAATGATTAGCAGCTTAGGAAGCGAATTTAAGATTTTGCTTGAAACAGAAATTTCAGAAATAGAAAAAATAGCTGGTCCAAAAGCAGGGGAGGCAATTTCTAAAGT
>CAYISM010000025.1:0-6863 GCA_964366085.1 uncultured Gammaproteobacteria bacterium
AATCTCACCGCCGTCGGCATGCTGGCATTTTTCAATATCAGTCCCTCCCACTTCCACGTTTTACCATTACAAGACGACCGAACATAAGTATTATTCTCCGACGGATGGCTCTCCTTGGTCTGACCATGGGTATACATCATCAGACACCCATCGGCCAATTCCACTATCTCCGGGTTCCCCGCTGAACAATCTCCCGCTTTCACCACCATCCCTTGATATTTCCAGGCCGGATCAAACAGTAAATATCTAAACTTTCCTTGATAGATCACTAAGCCCACCACTCCCGCCAGCGCTACCACCGCCACTCCTACCCACTTCCAGCTATTCCGCTTCATCTTTTTAATCATACTACATCTCCAAACATCTTTTTTACAGGACCCGGGGTTTGACTCGACTTTTTTTGTGTGCTAATTTTAATTAGATGAAAACTTTCAGATACACCTTATTTTTGGGTTTGTTCCTCTTCATCGCTCTTCTTACACCCTCCGTTCTCGCGGTGGGTAAACCGGATACTGTAGGAAGCAGACCAGAAAGAAAACAAAAGGCACAAAATCGTTTGGCCGATGCCAAGCTTAAGGCTTGTCAAACCAGAGAAAACGCCATTAAAAAGCGCATAGAACAGTTAACAAAACTGGCAACTACTATGCAGGAAAAGTTTGATGCCATTGCCCAGCGTGTAGAGAAATACTATACAACAAAGGTAGTTCCCGGTGGAAAAACGGTTGCCAACTATGACAATTTAGTTGCCGATATTCAGACGAAAAAAACTGCTGTGCAAACGGCTTTAGCCCAAACCCAGGCCAACGCAACGAACTTCTCCTGCACGGGTAGCGATCCTAAAGGCCAAATGACCCAATTCAGGGATGATATGAGGGGGGTTAAAAAAGCTTTGCAAGATTATCGAACATCAATTAAGAATTTAATAGTAGCGGTGCATTCAAAAAATGAATAAACTATGAAAAGACAAACAGAAAATCAAAAAGGATTTAGTCCGATACCGGTAATAATAGTAGTTGTTGGGGTGATTATTGTTCTGGTTGCAGTTTTTCTCTTCACTCAAAAGGCCGGGTTGCCTGCTCTTGTAGAAATCAAGCAGCCAACACAAGCCGTGCCGGCAATACAAAGCGCTAGCGATCTTAACAATGTTTCCTCTGACCTAGACGATGCCGACATGGGTCAATTTGACAAAGAACTAAACCAGCTTGATACAGACGCCGCCACATTTTAACTTGAATAGTGGACTTTCTTCTTTTGGTGTGTTACACTGCTTCCGCTGCTTAATTCTTAAGCTTATTTTGAGTTGGTAAGATAAAGGTGCCTCAATAATTATTTTTTTGTATCTTTCTCTTCATTCACAATACTTTCTTTTTTAAGCAGCTTTCGAAAACATGTTTAATAGATCATATAGACCTAACACCCGTCATTTTGGGGGTAAAGGGCGTCGTTCTGGCTTTGCCAGAAGACCGCGCTTACTTGACCCATCTCTTTTTGTGAGAAAAGCAACCGGTAGTAGCGAGGAAGTCTACACTCCCAAATATATATTTTCAGACTTTGAGATAAGTCCTCAGTTAAAAGAGAATATCATTAGTCGTGGATATAAAACCCTAACACCAATTCAAGACCAAGCAATTCCCCTACTTTTGTTGGGCAAGGATGTTGTTGGCATCGCAAATACCGGTACCGGTAAAACCGCCGCTTTTTTGATCCCCCTTATTAATAAGGTCCTTAAGGACAGAGGCCAAAAAGTGCTTATTGTTACCCCCACTCGTGAGCTTGCTACTCAAATAGAGGAAGAGTTAAGACAATTTGCCAGAGGCATGAATATTTATTCAACTCTTTGTATTGGAGGAGTTGGTATTGGTCCTCAAATACATAGATTAAGATCAAACCCCAATTTTGTAATAGGAACCCCCGGAAGGTTAAAGGACCTTGAGGAAAGACGTATTCTGCACTTGACTTATTTTAAAAATATTGTTCTGGACGAGGTGGATCGTATGCTTGATATGGGTTTTATCCATGATATTAAATATATTACTGCACTTCTCCCCAAACCACGCCATAGTTTATTTTTCTCGGCAACACTTTCGGAAAACGTACGTGGCGTCATGCGAGAATTCTTGATTGACCCTACCATAATTACCATTCAGGGAAGCGCTCCTTCGTCAAATGTCGACCAGGACGTAATTAAAACCAATGGCAAAAGTAAGGTTGATGTACTGCATAGCCTATTAACTCAAAGTGGATTTGATAAAGTTTTGGTTTTTGGACGAACGAAATGGGGCACAGAAAAATTGGCTTATGCTTTGCGCGAAAGGGGGGTCGTCGTTGCCGCAATTCATGGGAATAAAACCCAAGGCCAAAGACAACGTGCAATTGATGATTTCAAAAGAAACCAGGTTCAGGTTCTTCTCGCAACTGATGTAGCATCGCGAGGCCTTGATATCGATGATATTACACACGTTATTAACTACGATCCCCCGGAAACATATGATGATTATATTCATAGAATTGGAAGAACGGGACGTGCAAATAAAAAGGGGGTTGCCCTAACCTTCGTTGAGTAAAAAATTAATCTTCGTTAGTCCAGATAGTCTTGCAACTTCTTGCGGCGGGAGGGGTGTTTTAATTTTCTTAGGGCTTTTGCCTCAATTTGTCGAATACGCTCGCGTGTTACACCAAAAACGCGTCCAACCTCTTCAAGCGTCATTTGTTTATTTCCCTCGAGTCCGAATCTAAGCTTTAAAACTCTTGCCTCTCGGTCGGAAAGTGTGGACAAGACTCCATCCAAATGATCTTTCAAAAGTTGCTTTGAGGCTTGATCAACCGGAGAAAGCTGGTTTTCATCTGGTAAGAAATCTCCAAGAACAGACTCTTGATCTTCTCCAACCGGAGTTTCAAGTGAAGTAACTTCTTGAGCAATCTTAAAAATCTCCCTTACCCTATCTGCGGTTATTTCCAACTCATCCCCAATTTCCTCCGGGGTGGGTTCACGTCCAAGTGTCTGCATAAGACGTCTGCTTATTCTATAAAGCTTATTAATCGTCTCAACCATGTGCACGGGAATACGGATCGTTCTTGCCTGATCAGCAATTGCCCGAGTTATAGCTTGACGAATCCACCAAGTCGCGTAAGTTGAGAATTTATAGCCTTTTCTCCAATCATATTTCTCAACAGCGCGAATTAGTCCCTGATTTCCTTCCTGGATAAGGTCCAGTAGGGAAAGTCCCCGGCCGATATATTTTTTAGCAATCGAGACAACAAGTCTGAGGTTACTTTCTGTAAGTTTATCTTTTGCCCTTTTATCGGCCTTTTCAAATCTTTTTGCAAGCTCTACTTCCTCTTCTGCATCCAAAAGCGGAACTCTTCCAATCTCTCTTAAGTATTGTCTTACCGGATCCGTGGTTTCTAATTCTCCATACTCAGAAAGCATCTCTATCTCTTTTTCCAATTTTTCCGCTGCTTTCTCATCGGTTGCGACTTCCTCCGGGGTTACTGATTCAAATACGTCAATATTTTCGGCCAGAAGTTTTTCATAAAATTCATCAAGTTCATTGACTCTATTTTCTGCATCTGGAAAAGCTTCTAATATGTCTTCTTGTGTTAGAAAACCCTGCTCTCTTCCTTTTTTAATTAATTCTTGAACTAACTTTTTTCCCATATCAATTTTCTCAAGTCCTAATTATATCCTCTTATAACTGCTCTTCCAAGCTTGAAAGTTTCTCAGAAATAATTGCAAACTTTTTTTGTATTTTTCTCAACTCTTCCTTTTTGTCAGCCTCCTCTAATTCCTTTGTTTCCTTCCCTAATTCAGTCAGTTTCTGTTTTAAATCTAAAATTGTCAATTCCTTTTTAATTAAAGTAAGTTCACTTGATAATTTCTCAGGGTGAACCACTTCTTCTAAGTCTTTCAGAACCATCTCTGAAAACCCACCGACCAACTCACCCGGTAAATTATGTACGAATTCAGCCGGATCAAACCCATCTTTTCGGCCGGAAAAAGATTTGTACTCCTCAAATATTCTTTTGGCAAGAGGAGTTAGAATTAGCTTCTCCATACTCGCATCTGACAAAATTTTTGGGTCGGATTGAAAAGCGAGGGCAAGAAAACTTTCTTCTAAAAGTTCTCTTCTTCCTCTTAACTTAGGTTTTTCGATTTCTTCCTGTTTTGAAGTAAAACCGTGAGTGGTAGTTTTTTCCATCTCTTGATAGACAAACTCGGAGGCAATACCGAGTTTTTTGGCAACAACTTCAATATAATGGGCTTGAACAATTTTGTCGGAAATTGACACCAAGGTTGGTACTATTTCGCGACTAATTTTGGCCTTCCCCTCACCGGTTAACGCGTCAAATTTAGAAAAAACCGATTCTATAATGAAATCCCAGACATTAGCTGCATTTTTTAAAGCTTTCTTATATCCTCCGGCATCTTTTCTTGCTGCTTCATCCGGATCCTTAGATCCTGTCAGTTTCGCGACTGTTACTTCAAGTCCCGCTTCCTGTGCAATCGTTACCCCCCGCCTTGCGGCGGCATCCCCGGCCAAATCGGAATCCAAGGCAAGCACAAGTTTTTTGGCAAACCGAGAAATAAGCCTTACCTGATCTTCGGTTAAAGCCGATCCTTTTATGGCTGCTACGTTCCTTATACCCGCCTGCCAAGAAGAAATAGCATCAAGTTCTCCCTCAACAATAACCGTTTCCGAAGTTCTTTTAACTTCGTCCTTGGTTAAGTTAAGCCCAAAAAGAAGATTGCCTTTGTGATAAATCGGCGTTTCGGGAGTATTTATATACTTCGCAAGGTCCCCCTTTACCCAAGGCAAAATCCTTCCTGCAAAACCAACAACATTTCCTTTATGGTCAAAAAGGGGAAAAATTATTCTTCCGCGAAACCTATCGAAGCTTCGCCCATCCCTTGTAGAAATAATTCCGGATCTTTCAATATCGCGAATGTTGAATTTCTTTTTTCCAACTAAAAATTTTACCAGCGCATCGGAAACGTCCGGAGAAAAACCTATTTGAAAAGTTTTTATTGTATTTAAAGTTAGTCCTCTTTCTTTTGTAAGATAAGTAAGTGCTGGTTTTCCCACCCTATGGCCCAAAAGTAAATAGTTATAAAACTTACTTGCCCAGGTGTTTATTTCATAAAGCTTTTCTTTCTCACCGGCTTCCCCGCTTCTAAAACTTACCAGCTTCACCCCAACTCTATCTGCTAAATATTTAAGCGCCTCGGCAAATTCCATTCCCTCATATTTCTCCAAAAATGTGAAGACGTCGCCACCCTCAGAACATCCGAAACATTTATACATTTGAAGCTCGGACGAAACCATAAAAGAGGGGGATTTTTCAGAGTGAAACGGGCAAAGAGCTTTGTAATTTCTACCGGCTTTCTTAAGCTCAATTCTCTCGCCGATTATAGAAACAATGTCTACTTTTGATTTAACTTCATCTACTTGGTCATTCATGGAGTAATTCGAATTTTACCACAGTCCCTGAAGAAAAACTGAACACTGGCCCTACTTAAAAAAGTTCTTCTTATTCAGAACTTTTTTTCTCAATGTCCGGTCCACCATCTGAATTTCCTGCAAGATTCCCTCTATCAAATCATACTTCTCTGCCTCTCTTGCAGAAACCCACGCATAATTTATGCTTTCAGAATTAAGTTTTACTTTCCCTTTTTTATATGGAGCGTAAAAACTTAAAGTTAGGACAGGGATATTGTCAGGTCGAATAAGAGCAAGGTCTAAAAGGTAATCAATTTTTCCCATTTCGATCCCAGCTTCTTCCTTTATCTCTCTTCTTAAGCTATCTTCGAGGGCAAAATACCAAATATTATTCTTAGTTGTAGGTCTTGTGTTTATATAATCGTCTACTTCTAAACCTCCTCCCGGCAATGTCCATTTGCCCGGGAATGCTTTCTTTTCAAAACTTCTTTGGGTGATCAAATACTTGCGATTTTTGTGGATTATTGCAGTAGAAACAATTCTGTGAAGTTCTCTATTTTTTATGTTTTTATATCTCATAAGGCGGCGGGGACAGGATTCGAACCTGCGCGTGCTTTCGCACACACGATTTCCAATCGTGCGCCTTAAACCACTCGGCCACCCCACCTTATTGTTCCAAATTATATCAAATTTTTCTGATCTAAAAATTCCTTTGCCTTATCTAAATTTTTTTTCTCACCTGAATAAGAAAGTGCCTTTCTCGCCTCATTAAAGCTAAGCAATTGCACTCCCGATGTTTCCTTGCCAAAGCCTTCCTTTAGATCTTTCAACCACTGCATTAAATAAAATGTTATAAATTTAAGAACTTTTCCCCTTGGAGTTGTGATAAAAATCTTCTCCGTACCAACTTTGCCAATAATTTTAGCCTTTACCCCAGCTTCTTCCTCTACTTCTTTTAATGCAGCTCTCTTTAGTTCTTCTTCTGTAGCTCTTTTTTCTCCTGAAGCAATTTGTCCGGGAAAAAGTCCTCCCTCTTTGTCGTCAATCCATCCTTTTGGAAGTCTCAAAACTGCCTTGGGGTAAAGCTTACTTGGAGTTGACTTTGTTATTAGCCAGAAAACTTGGCCGCTTTCTTTCTTGAAAACAACTCCGCCGGCTGAAAACTCTCTTTTTATTTTACTCTCGGGTTTCCTTTTTCCCACTGTTTAAGTACCTCTCTGGCTTGGCTAAGCATTATTTTTTCTCTTCTTGAAGAAATCTTTTTGTATGCTTTTGAATACTCAAGCCATTCAAAATCACCAAATCCAAATATTTCACTGGCTGACCTCTGCATCATAAGATAATAAAGGGTTCTTTTTCTAACTGTCTTTCCATTTACAGTTGTTTCTCCCTCTACTCTACCGGCCTCTTCCAGCACTCTGGCAT
>CAYISM010000026.1:0-3162 GCA_964366085.1 uncultured Gammaproteobacteria bacterium
TTCCGATCTAAATCTTCAAATTTTCCCTTATTTTTGTTGGAAATTGGAAATTGAAAATTGGAAATTCCACTTGACGATAGGAGAGTGGCATAGGGCCATTGTCCCGAGGAAAACCACGCATCAAAGGTGTCGGTGTCTTGGACAAGTTTTTCATGGCCACATTTGGTACACTTTTTTGGCCCTGCACCTTCAGTGATTACCCATTCCAGACACTTCTCACAACGCCAGGCGGGGATTTTAATTCCCCAAACAATTTGTCTTGAGATGTTCCAATCGCGAAGATTTTTTAGCCAGTGCTTGGCCATCTTTTCATATTTAGCGGCTGCAAATTTTACACTGCCTTTTTGAATTGCCGCCAAAGCATCTTTCGCCAATTTCCCAACTTTAATGAACCACTGTTTTGAAACCATTGGCTCAATTAGTCCCTTGTCGCGGTAACAAACTCCGACCACATGGTGCAACTTTTCGGTTTTATTTATTTTTCCTGCGGCGACTAAATCTTTAATAACTTCTTCACGGGCTGGTCCCACTTTCATTCCAATATATCTAGCCGGAGTATTTGTCATACGACCCGACTCATCAATTACAGAGATAACTGACAAGTCGTGTTTCTGTCCGATTTCAAAATCAACCGGGTCATGTCCGGGAGTAACTTTCAAAGCCCCTGTTCCGAAATCTTTGTCAACCAAAGAATCGTGAATTATTGGAATCTCTCTTTCGATTAGAGGAATTTTTGCGGTTTTGCCAACAAGATTTTTGTAGCGGGAATCTTTGGGATTAACAGCAATTGCTACGTCTGCAAAAATCGTTTCGGGTCTGGTTGTTGCGATTTTAATGCTTCCGTAATTAAGATAATAAAGGTCGTCATCGCGTTCTACTGAATCAACTTCGAGTTGGGAATAAGCGGTGCCACAGCGGGGACAGTAATTTACGATTCTTTCTCCACGGTAAACAAGTCCGTCTTCATAAAGTTTTTTAAAGGTCTTGTAGACGATTTTGATAATGTTCGGATCAAGAGTAAATTTGTTTCTTGTCCAATCACAAGATGCACCCAAAATCCGAAGTTGATTTTCCATAATAGATTTATTTTCTTGGACGTTATCCCAAATCATTTTGTAAAGAGTGTCTCGGCCAAAATCAAAACGGCTTTTTCCTTTCGCGGCCAATTTTTTCTCAAAAACAAATTGTGTTTCAATTCCTGCATGATCTGCTCCGGGTAGCCAAAGGGTGGGTTCTCCTTTCATTCTGTGGTAGCGAATTAGTACATCTTCAATCGCAACAAATCTGGCGTGTCCTATATGAAGAGGGTCGGAAGCATTGGGAGGAGGCATGATGATTACAAAGGGCTGCTTAGTTAATTTGTTAATTGGTTGATTGGGAGAGAAAGCGCCGGACTTCTCCCAGAGTTCATAAGTTTTCTTTTCGTGTTCATGATGGTTATAAGTCTTTTCCATGCTGTCTTCTGAAGTATACAATGTTTTATCGACACGTGGAAAAGCCCACGAAACTATCCCAAAAAATTTCTGTAAATTTGACAAAAACCTTTTTCTGTCTTAAAGTACCATCACATAAAAAATATGGCACATCGAGGACGCGAAAGTTTACCAATAAGCGATGAGACAATTCGTGTAAGCGAAATCTCAGCGGATGATTTTTTGGCCCGTGTCTATGAAAGAATCGTTGCCGATCCGGGTGGGTCAGATACGTGCATCTTCTCTTTTGACGGAATTAGAAAAGTCATTGAGGGAGGACATGTGATTTTCAAGCGGGCAGCAGTTGTCAACTTCAACGGAACAAATTGGATAATAGCTCTTTCGGGTGAAGTTTACGAGTGGACAGATATGGCGAAATACACAAGCGACCTTATGGTTATTCGACTAAAACCGGGTGAAAGAGAAAAGGCGGAAGGTGATGGGGAATTGGAAATGAATAAACTGGAAGAACTGGTTTACAGAAAATTGAACCAGTCCAGAAGCCTTGAAGACAGTCTGCTTTTGGCCCGCAAGGACGGGACCTTACGTGACGCAACCGATAGTGGTCTAATGTGGATGGTAATCCGCGATAACCCCTACTATATAGCTAGACTAATCAAACTAGAAGAATATCTGGAGTTGGCGGAGTTAACTCGTGTGGCAGTTGTAACAGGAGTGCAAACTTATAATCCGAAGGCCGTAGACGGAGTAGGGAAAACAATTGTGAATTTTTTGACGCAGCTGGGAAACCCATTTGCTTCCGAACACAGTTAAGTCCTACGCGATTTTAAGATTTGATATTCGATCAACTTCTTCGATATTTTTTGCAAATTCATTTCTTTGGGCTTTGAAATAAGCAGCGACTCCGATCATCGCTGCATTGTCGGTACAGAGTTTTTTGGTGTAAGGAAACCAAACCTTAATTCCTAATTCTTTCCCCATTTTTCTTAAACGTTTCCTAAGTTCATTGTTTGCGGAAACACCGCCGCCGACTAAAAGGCTCTGAATTATGAATGATGAATTATGAATTATGCGAGAAGAAACTCGAGTTAGGTGTTGGAACGCGCGGTTTTGAAAACAAGCCGCAAGGTCGTAGATGTTTTGTTTAGTTAAAACTCCACCATTTTCTGCTTTTCGGCCAGAGGCCGATCCGCCTTTGGTGGAGACTTTTTCCACCAGTCTAAACATTGCGGTTTTTAATCCAGAGTAGGAAAATGCTAGTTCTTTTGAATTCGCCATTGGAAGAGGTAGGGAGTAGACTTTTGGATTTCCGAGGCGGGCCATTTTTTCTAAGACCGCTCCTCCCGGATACCCAAGTCCAAGCATTCTGGCTGCTTTATCAAGGGCTTCACCCAGTGCGTCATCTCTTGTTTGGGCCAAAATTTTGTAAGACCCGATCTTGTTTATTTTGACGAGGATTGTATTTCCACCGGATGCAACCAATCCTAAAGATGGGTAGCTAGTAGCTGGTAGACCCTCGGCCTGAGCTCGGGTCGAAGGCTTGTAGCTGGCGGAAGACTTTGGTCGTGCAAACGGGCTCAGGATGTGTCCCTCGACATGATTTACGGCGATTAGAGGTTTCTTGTGTTTTTTGGCCAACTCCTTTGCTTTATCGACTCCAACTCCCAAAGCAATTGACAGTCCCGGGCCGATTGTAACGGCTATCGCATCAACTTTTGTAGCTAGTAGC
>CAYISM010000026.1:3262-6007 GCA_964366085.1 uncultured Gammaproteobacteria bacterium
GTAGCTGGTAGCATGGGATTTCGGAAACGCTTGTTTCAGGGCTTTTTCTACGACAAAGTCGATCCGCTTCTCGTGTTCTCTTTGTGCAATCGAGGGGACAACCCCACCCCATTTTGCATGAAGTGATGCTTGTGACCAGACAACATTGGAAAGAATTTTTACTCCTTCTGTTACAGCCACACTGGTTTCGTCAGTGGCAGTATCGATTGCTAGAATTTTCATCAAATTACCCCCCAGCCAATAAGTCTTAAATTGTCTGTCTTTCTGCCCGCCTTCGCCAAGCTTCGGTGAGGCAAGTATTTAATTTTTACCCAAACAACTACTGTATCTTCACCGTACTTTTTAATTTCATCAGTAACCTTTTCGGCCCACTCTATTACAAGAACTGAGTTTTTATTTTTAAGTATGTGTTCAACCCCCAAACTTTCCAGTTCGCTAGAACTTTGAAATCTCCATGCATCAATGTGCGTTAGCTGTCTAGATGTCTTGCTGCCTAGCTGATAGTTGAGTAGCAGGTTAAAAGTGGGGGAGACGATTTCTTCTTTTATCCCCATTGCACGAGCGAGTCCTTTTGTAAACTGGGTTTTCCCTGCACCCATCGGTCCTTCAAGTGCAAAAATTAATGGTCTTTTGCTCAAGTAATTCTCGTATTTTTGCCAAAGCTCCTTCCCAATGTTTTGGGTATTTTCTTCATTACGACTTAGTACTTCGATTTTATCCTTCAATTTAATCTCTCCCTGCCTTAAGACCACGGGATCATCAAGTGTGGTGTCAATTACCGTCGAGGCTTCTTTTTCAGGAATTTTTCCCGAGTCGACAACTAAGTCAATCAATCCTTTTTGTTTTTCCGAAAGATTCTTAAGAAGTCCCTTGACGCTAAATGGTCTTGGCTGATAGCTCGCATTGGCAGAAGTTGTAGTAACCGGTTTTCCCAGCTTTCCGATTATTTCCATTGTAAGAGCATGGTTAGTCACAAATATTCCCAAAGTTCCCAATTCCGATTCAACTCCGGGAGCAACTTTGTGTCTGCTTTTGGAAACTATTGTTATTGGGCCGGGATAGAAGCTTTTGTATAAATTAAGAGCCGTTTCGTTCATGTCTACATATCTTTGGGCCATAGCCAAATTTGTTGTTCCAACAGAGAAGGGTTTTCCAAAAGGTCGGTTTTTGTATTTAATTAATTTTTTAACGGCTTTTGGACTGGTTGCATCAACGGCCGCGATATAAACGGTCTCCGTCGCAAAAATAACAAGCCCGCCGTTTTTCAAGACTTCAACTGCTTTTTCGACTGCTTCCGAATTCTTTCTAATTATTTTCATCCCGGAACCATTTTAACAAAAATTGATTCTTATTTCTTTTTTCCCCTTGACAACTCGTACGAAGATATGTACGCTTTCGGTATGGATAATACAACCACAGTTACTGCGAGTGAAGCAAGACAGAATCTCTACTCTCTTATTAGAGAGGCTTCTAAGGGTTTTCGTGCTTTTGAAATCAAGCTTAGAGGAACAAATCCCGTTATTCTTATGAGTAAAGAAGAATTAGAAGGATGGCTGGAAACCTTGGATATTATGGCGAGCCCCGAAGAAGCCGGTGCAATTAAAGAAGCCCGCGGAGCCAAGAAGACCATTTCCCACAAAGAAATGAAAAAGCTTTTAGGACTACAATAGGATAATGCCTCAAATTGAATATCTTCCGCGGGTTTACAGACAGCTTAAAAAGATTCCGAAAGTAGAACAAAAAAAGATTATAAGGAAACTTGAACTCCTAGCCGAAAGCCCACATTCCGGAAAATCTCTACAGGGAGAATACAAAGGTTTCTTCTCCTTAAAAGCCTGGCCATACAGAATCATCTACAAAGTTAGAAAGAGCTCGCTCTTAATTTGCTCAATTAAACACCGCCGGGAAGCCTATGGAAACTAAACAAAATAGGATTATGTCGACCCCTCCCGCGAAGGTACACTGCTTGCCAGGGGCGGTAGTTTGGAATGAAAGTTATTAAATCCATATTATTTGGTTATTTAAACCCAACAATTTGTCCAGAAAGGGTGCTATGTACCCTACCTTATTTACCAGGTTATTATGACCGACCACGGGAAGTACAATTTTTTTGCCAGTCACAGAGATATTATCGGGATTACCAACGAACTGGTCCCAGGAGGCAAAAACGTTAACGACTCTAACGCCTGGAATCTTTAGGTTTTTTAACTCGTTCAAGAGGTTACTTGAAGGAGCCAGATCACTGTACATCCCGCCCAACCAGTGGATCATTTTCAATACTTCAACTCCATTAAAGGGGGAACCTACCGTAATTAAAGTATCGATTTTGTCTCTACCATGGGTTTGCAGATAACGTAATGCAATTAATCCTCCCATACTAAATCCTATAATAACTGGGTTATGAAAGGTTTCAACCTCCTTTTTAATTGTTTCGACGTAGCTGTCTATGCTTCCAGTTTGCAGCCCCAGGTTCATAAATACTCCAGCATAGTTATTTTCAGAGAAATACTTCACCATATCCTTTGGCCATCCTCCGCCAAAGCCGCGTATTCCTATTATTGGACCCTTCTCTCCGGAGAGGGCAATCCTTTCTCGTTTAAAAGTAAACCACTTGATGGCCTCTTTTGCTTCATTAAATATTTCGAAAGTTGAAGGCATTTTATTGGGTAGGACCCGTTCCTTTTAAGTATACTGCTTGCCAGGGGCGGTAGTTTGAGACAAATGTTTTTTGAAGGATCACTTGAC
>CAYISM010000027.1:0-5052 GCA_964366085.1 uncultured Gammaproteobacteria bacterium
TTGGTTCCGGCATTTTTGATTCCTTGAATAATTCTTCCGGGAAGAGCTCCGACATATGTTCTTCTATGGCCTCTAATTTCCGCTTCGTCACGAATGCCACCAAGTGAAACTCTAACGAATTTTCTGCCCAGAGCTTCGGCGATAGACTTTCCAATTGACGTTTTTCCGACTCCGGGAGGACCAATGAAACAAAGAATTGTTGGTTGAGACTCTTCTATCTTCTTTTTACCTATAATTTTTATAACCGACAAAAACTCCAAGATTCTTTCTTTTGCCTTTTCCATTCCGTAATGTCTTTCTTCCAAAATTTTTCCGGCCTTTTTAATAGAAACATTGTTGGTTGAAGCTTTACTCCAAGGCATTTCGACTAACCAATCCAAATAATTTCTTATGTATGCGCTTTCCGGATTGTGAGGAGACGATTGTGCCAATTTTTTGAGTTCTTTTTGGGCTTTCTCCATAACGATTTGAGGCATCTTGGCTTCCTTAATCTTTTTCTTTAATTCACTTATTTCCTCTGAGCCAAAGTCTCCGTTTTCCTCTTCTCCCAACTCCTCTTCTATCGTTCTTTTCTTTTCTCGTAGCATTGCCTTTCTCATCTGATCTTCGAATCTTCTTTGGGTTTTTTCTGAAATACTTTTTTCAAGATCCAAAACTGTTAATTCATGGTTTAAGTAATCAAGAACTTTTTTCATCCTATCCGAAAGTGAAAGTGTTTCCAGAAGCTCTTGTTTCTCCTTAGTTTTTATTTCTAGAAGTGATGCAATTTGATCAACTAATTCTATTGGCTCAATCTGCCCTGAAACTAGTTTCATAACGGCCATTATTTCTGCTTGTTTTCCTAAATTAATAGCTTTTTTAAAAAGCTCAACCAATCGTTTTGAAAGCACGGTAATTTCGGACGATTCTTCTTTTTCTTCAGAGATTTCCGAAACCATTCCAATCAAGTGCGGTTCGTGCACAATAATTTCCTCCAACGTTATTCTTGCTTGACCCCGTACTAAGGCATGAATCTCCCCTTCCGTAGACATCATTTGAGTGATCGTTGCTATTGTTCCCATTTCATACAGATCCTCTTGTAAAGGATCTGTATTCCTTGGATCTTTTTGGGTAAAAATTGCAATGACTCTATCTTCCTGGAAAGCTGTGTTAACAGCGGAGACTGATTTTGGTCTTCCAAATGAAAGGAGAGTATCTGTTCGGGGAAATACAACAGATCCTCTTATGGCAACAATTGGAACCCGCCTTTTGGTTTTTACAAATTCATTTTTCATGACAAATCTTAAGAGTATTAGCAGTCTAACAACTTAACTGCCAGATGTCAAGGACGATCAAAGAGTTTTCTTTCTACTTAAAAGATTGTAAACATGAAGTCTGTCGACAATAAAGGCGACGACTGTCCCGATAACAACTCCGCCCAAGATATCTATCGGATAATGAACATTTGCCAGAACCCTTGAAGCACCGATTATAATCGCCCCCACAATAAATGCAGATCCAATTTTCTTGTCATGCAACCAAACACCAATTGCTAGTCCAAAAGCAGCCGCGGTGTGCCCTGACGGGAAAGAGCCGTCGTGACCTTTGAACAAGACCAAGGCGTCATTTCCGTTTACTTGAAACGGTCTTAGTGTCGGAAAAAGTTCCTTGATCATTGCAGCAACAACCCAAGCGGCCAAGCTTGAAATAAGAGCATGCAGTGCCACCTCTCTCTTAATTCTTCCGTCAATGACCCAAAGAATCAAGACGCCGGCAAACATTATCCATATTCCAAAACTGGCCAAAAACTCTATCAGTAAATTTTTCATATTATTCGTGAATTGTCACTCTTGTTCCAGCAGTTTTGTCCTCAATTGCATAGATTGATTTCTTATCTTCAGGAAGAGGAGGATTTGCCCAATAGTAAAGTTTCTCCGCAACCGAAGTCGGAAGATTTACACAACCATGACTGTGAACTTTTCCAAAATCATTGTGCCAATATGTTCCATGCAAGCTGTATCCTCTAAATCCGGGGATTTTATCACTCTCGATAAACATAACATATGGAACATTGGGTAAATAATAATAATATTTACCGGACCCACCCTCCATTTTAGTTGCACGCACCTTGGCCCAAATTCTAAACTCGCCGGTTGGGGTCGGAAACCAAGGAAGACCGGTTGAGACCAAAGTTTCTAGAAAAAGATTGTTTCCCTCCCATGCCCTTAATTTCTGTTCGGACAAATCAACTTCTATCCATTTTTCTTCACCGCTTGTTGATCCTAAAATCTTACTTTGTGAAAGGGTGTCGGCAAGTTCCGGAACTGAAACTTTCTTTCCTTCGAAAATTGCGTACTTTTGATCCGTTTGTATTTCTCCGGTTGAATCGGGATTTCCACAAGCCAAACTCTCTTTAGAATTCTTAAAAGTCAAAAAAACCACCAAACCAATAAGTGTTAGGGGTATTAATATGTAAAAAGGCAGTCTCACTTTTGACATACCCTTAATTTATACTACCTCTTTTGCCTTTACAAGACCGACCAATTATACTTTAGGTGAGTATGAGTCTTTATCACTCAACAATCAAAAGTTTTCCTTACGCAATATCGGGATTAAAGATAGCTTTAAAAAGGGAGCCCAATATAAAAGTTCATCTATTTGTCGCAACCATTGCCATAATTCTTGCAATATTTTTGAAGTTTTCGCCTACTGAATGGATTCTTTTAACAATAACCATTACCATAGTTATTGTTCTTGAATTAATAAATACCGCCATTGAGGCTATTGTGAATTTGGTAAGCCCTGAAATAAAAGACGAGGCAAAAGTAGCAAAGGATGTTTCCGCAGCAGCCGTATTAATCGCCTCTCTCGCCTCAGTTTTTATTGGCATTTTCCTTTTCCTCTCTAAGATTCTTTGAAGATATATATATAGCTGACTATGCATCCAACCGTTAAAGCATTTTTAGAAAAGTTGAGTTACGGAGACGTGGCCGAACTTAAATACGAAGGATCCCAATATGGAGTAGTAGAGACTCTGGCACGGATCTATGAACGTGCAAGAAACGCCCTTGAATATCGAGCGGATCACCTTGTCAGAAGAGCTGCAATAGAAAGAATTTTAAAAAGAAGAATAGTTTTTGATAATAATCCATCAACCTTAACCGAACATCTTCTTATGGAACTTAAATGGGCAAGATACGTTACCGCAACCGAGATCGAAGTGGTTTCTGAAGAGAAATTAAGAGAAATACTGACAAAATATGTAGATCTTTTAGGAAACGGTGTACCTTCCGATTGGATAATAGGAGTTGCTTCCGCCGAAATAGAAGAACTTTTTAATCTAAACGTCGACTTTAAAGACTTCACACTTTTTACTTTTCAAGTTATTAAACAAAAAGTGAAAATAAAGGATGAGAACCTGGATTTACTTCTATTTGTAGCAATCGATAAAGTTTATGCAGAAAGTGATGATCAACAAATTGCATACCATATCTTAAATCTTGCAGGAAAAGATTGGGAGAAAGAAGAGCTGGATCAGACATATAAACTTATAAATTTTGCTAAAAGTAATAAACTTCTTCCAAGGCTTACCAAGTTTACAAGACGCCAGATGCCGCCCCTTATTTTACTTCGCGATGTTTATTTTGCAAATCCTTCTGAATTTAAGAAGCTTTTAACCAGTGAGGAGAGTTTTAAAAAGACAGCTTCGGAAGTGTTGGAAAATCAACTGGATCAAATGTCCGGTAGAGTTTCAACCGCAAGTTTGCGAAGCATTATCTATGTCTTTTTAACAAAAATGCTAATTGCCTTTGGCATTGAAGTCCCGCTTGAGCTTTGGTGGCTGGGTCGTATCGCTAAACTTTCCTTGGCTATTAACCTTGTTTTCCCGCCACTTATTATGTGGTTTACAACTCTTCAGATAAGGCTTCCTAAAACTCTGGAGCGAGAAGGCCTTGTGGATAGAACATGGTACGTAATCAATAGTTTTAATTCTCTAGAAAATGAACCGAACTCTTTACAAGAAGAAACGCCAAACAAATTAGGAGTCGTCTATATTATCTTTTCTACTCTCTACTTGATCTTTTTTGTCCTTATTTTTGGTCTTATCTTTTATAGTCTTAAAAAAATAGGTTTTGGACTGGCAAACCAAATCATTTTTGTTTTCTTTTTATCAATCGTTGCTTTTTTTGCATATCGAATCAGCCAAACCGCAAAGGTTTACTCTTGGAAGGGAATCGAAAAGGAAAAATCTTCTCTTTGGGACATACTTTTTCTACCAATCCTTGCGGCAGGCAGTAAACTATCCCAGGGACTTTCAAAACTAAATTTCTTAGCTTTTACTTTTGACTTTATCCTCGAGGCTCCTTTCAAAATAATTCTAGGATTTCTTGATAGCTGGGTTTCCTTTCTCTCCATGAAAAAGGAAGAAATTGTGGATTAGGTTTTACACCATTTAGATTTCAGTAAATTTATGTTACAATACTGGTAGTCCTTAATTTGAAGGAATGGCTTAATTAATAATCGGTCACTGCTAAAGATAGATATGAGACTCCTTCTTTTATCCATTAAGTGAAACAAATTATTAAGCCGTAGAGGGTGGTGATTAGTTAATGAATAAAAGATTATTTGTAGGCGGACTCCCATACGAAACAACTGAATCTGATCTAAGAGAAATGTTCTCTAAATCAGGAACCGTTGAATCTTGCACTGTCATCATGGACAGATTTACATCGAGAAGTAAAGGTTTTGCCTTTGTAGAAATGACAACCGATGAAGAAGCACAAAATGCTATTAAAACTTTTGACGGAACTGACCTTGGAGGTAGAAAAATTATTGTAAACGAGGCTCGACCACTCGAGGATCGTCCACAAAGAAATGATGGGGGTAATGATAGAGGCGGAAGAGGTGGTTCAAGAGGCGGTGGTGGTGGAGGAGATAGAAACTTTAGAAGGAATAGGTGGTAAATATGGACAGAAACTTAATATCAAATCCGTGTACCAGGTGTGGAAAACCGAGAATAGTTATATCCACGAGCGAAGAACGAGTGGGTAACTCTAATGTTGTAATTAAAGA
>CAYISM010000028.1:0-4931 GCA_964366085.1 uncultured Gammaproteobacteria bacterium
CATTCACGGCAATAATTTTAACTTTCGGATTTCTTGCAACTCTTTCTAAATTTCTTTCGACAGGCCGAAAAAAAATAATTGTCCTTATGTTATTTTTTCTGATATCCGTCGCATTTACATATTCCCGCGCGTCTTATTTGGCGCTTCTTGCGGGAGCCACATTAATCTCCATTTACAAAAAAAAATTAAGTATTATTCTTGCAATAGGCGCCGTTTTTACTTTTTTTGTTATTTTTTTGCCCAGACCGTTAGGGGAGGGAGTCAAACTTGAGAGAACAAGTAGCGTTTATCCCAAAATTCAAAACTACAAAGATTCGTTGACTTTAATCAAAAAGTTTCCCCTTTTTGGTGTGGGATTTAATAACATTTGTCTGGCGAAACAGAAGTTTTTGGGTCCTTCAAATATCTATTCTCATTCCTGTAGCGGGCTTGATTCAAGTCTTCTTTTCCTGTTTGCGACAGGCGGCATTGTCGGATTTATTTCTTTTTTGAGCCTTATTATTAACCTGGGAAAAAATTTGGAGAAAAATTTTCTGGGAGAAACCGTCAAAAGTTCTTTTCTCGCGCTTCTGGTTCATGGCAGTTTTTCTAACAGTATTTTTTATGCTTGGGTAATGGGATGGTTTGCAATCCTTTTGGCAATTTCCCTCAAAGAGAAAACTTAACCGAAATTGTTTTTTCAGTCAGATTTCCAGCTTTATCGGTTGCCTTAACGTTAAAACTGTTATCTCCTTCGCTAAGTGTTGTTGTGAAAGTAAATTTTCCGTCCTGATCAACCGCAATTATCCGTTCGTTAATTGTTACATTGGCCCCGCTTTCGGTCCTTGCCTGTAAAGTAATCTGACGCTCTCTTGACCCGAAAAAGACTGCCCCGTCAGAAGGCCGGGAAATTTCTAAAGTTGGGGGTTCGTTGTCATAAATTATGCTAATTAAGGGGGCTTTTTGACTCTCGTTTCCGGAGCTATCTTTGGCTGTAGCAAAAATGATATTTTCTCCTTTTATTAAATTTACTTTGAATGAAAATGTTCCGTCACTTCCTGAAACTGCCTCGTCGGTTTTATTGTTAAGAGACAAAGTAACTGTGACTCCCGCCTCCGAGGTTCCGGTTATTTGGATAGCCTGTTTATTAGTTTCCTGCTCTATCGGGTCAATGCGCGGTGGCCCCGGCGGAGTCGTGTCATTTTTTTCAACAGGCTGAGTACTTTTTTTAAGATTAACCACGAAAGAGGATATTTTTACAATCGTTGGAAGACCGAAACTGACAAAGAAGATCAAAAAAGCAATACTTAGAATCGTGAGCAGGATTGCATTTCTGATATTTTTTTTCTCCTCAACCGCGGCGAGTCTTGAATAGTGTCTTTTCATTTTGGGAACGGGAAAGCGTACTTAGTTCGAACCAATCAAAGTATATCACACCAGAGTTAGGTTTAGAACTTTCCGCTTTAAAAGAACACCTTGGTATAACCAGCTTCGCATTTGTCTGAGTTTCATTTTTTAGCTACCCAATCTTTTATTGGTACTGCAGATCCAAAATTATCAACGTAAATAAACTTAGCTGGGATTTCATCTACAGGAAAGGGAATGCCAAGATTGGTTCCTTCTTTACCATTTTTTAAGTCATTGACCTCTATCCTTAAGACATCTAAGAAGGCCTGAATTCTAGAAAGTTTTCCGGGTTTTCTGAGTCCAATTTTTTCCTCCTCTGCCAATAATCTTATAGCCTCCACTTTATCTATTGGTTTTTCTAAATCTGATTGGCTTTCCAGCCAACTCTTGTCAACTTGCAACTGCAGTAATATTGGTTTACCTTCGGCAGCACTCTCAGGTAGTAAGCCTTTCTTTCGTAATGTATCATGTGGTCTGTTTTCTATAGCGTGCCAAAGTGCAAGAGTTGGGCTGGGTGTTACAAAGATTCTCGGCTTGTCTCGATTTTGCTCATAAAATGCTTTTAAACCATCTCTCGCTATATCTGGAAGTTTGGTGTCAACCGTTGCGTGGTAAACTCGATAAACGCCGCTGTCTTCTGATAAACCGTAAAACGAATCCAAATCTTCATGAAGAACACGTGTGACTAATTGCTCTTTTGCTTTTTTATATGGAACTGGTAAATCTCTAAAATCATTAGGGAAATCCTTGGCTATTTCTTGAGCGTCCATTGTGTTTTACTGTTACTTTCTTGTTATTACTGCCAATTTCTTCCACTTTTGAGCCGAGGGTGGGATTCGAACCCACGACCTAAGCTTTACGAAAGCCTTGCTCTACCACTGAGCCACCTCGGCACTAACCCATAAATTATATCACCAGAGGATACAACGAAGCTAATAACCAGTGAATTTTTCGGAGCGGATATGGCCGGTCAGGACTTGGAGTTTATTTAAAGCCAATTCCATTGCATCAACCATGGGAGGAGGGCCGCAGACCCACCAAGTGGGATTAGTATTTAGTATATTGTATTTAGTATTTAGGGATTTAAGAAGTTTTTCGTCGATTCGACCGGTTAAACCGCTCCATTTCTCCTTACCTGCCTGCGCAGGCAGGCTCTCTTCCGGCTTGGTTACTGTCATAAAAAGTTTAAAGTTTGGGTAAGTTTTTGTCCACTCTTCAAATTCTTTCCTAAAGGTAATTTCTTCAGGAATCGAGTTTGAATAAATAAGGGTCATTCCGGTTTTTAATTTTTTGTCGATTGCATACTTAATAATGCTTCTAAAGGGAGTAACTCCGATCCCTCCGGCCAAAAAAATATGAGGACCAAGGTCATTATCATTTAAAACGAATGTCCCGTTAGGACCTTCGGCCTCAACGAGGCTTCCTATGGGAAGTTCATCTAAAGTCTTCTTGTATCCGGATTCCTCTCTGATTCTGGTTGTTAGTCCTATCAAATTACCTTCAGTAGGGGATGAAGAAATTGTAAAATGTCTCGTTGCTCCTCTTGGATCAGGATAATTAAGTTTGGGAAGAGTGTAATACAGGAATTGCCCGGGAATAAAATAAATAGGTTTTTCAGGCTCCCAAAAAAAAGTTTTTGTTCCTAAAGCCTCGTCTTTCTTTTCAACCAATTTTAATTTCATCTGAGTTTATTGTATCAAATATTTATAATTTGCATGATACAATTTAGATAATGTACAAACTTTCTCCGTCGGATTTTGCTTATCTTTATGAGGAATGCAAGCTTTGTTATTATCTCAAAGTAAAGCGTGGAATTTACCAGCCAAGTATGCCTATGCCGGGCGTGTTTTCGGCCATAAATACCCGCCTGCAAGGTTCGCTTATTGGGAAAAATTTGCACATTCTTTCTAAGGATCTACCCGAAGCGGATGTGGTACAACAGGAAGGTTGGGTTGAGTCAAAAACTGTTCCCGGGACAAATGTTTTCATAAAAGGTAAATATGATCTTTTGGCCAAGCAGCCGGACGGGACCCATCTTCTCATTGACATTAAAATAAGTCAGCCGAGTGAGGACAAAGTTGATAGATACAAAACTCAGTTAGCTGCTTACAAATTTGCTCTTGAAAACCCGGCTCTTGGGCAATCAACTGCGATAGCTAAGCACGGACTCATCATTCTGTACCCCGACACCGTTTCGTTTGAGTCGGAAAAAGCGATGTTGAGTTTTCCACCAAGATGGCTTGAAGTTCCACAGGATCAGGAGGGATTTTTAACTTTTGCAAAAGAACTTGAGAAACTTCTTTCTGGTCCAATACCCAAAGAGAGCAAAACTTGTAAATGGTGCCAATATAGACATTTAGGAGAAGAGCTTTCTCACCCCGAAGCGATTCAGGAAGACATTCCTTTCTGAGCTGGTATAAAATACGGTGGTTTGACGGTATACCGTAAGATACTCGGTTGTTACCGTTAACTGGCCGAAAATACGGCCATATTGCCGTGTGACGGTCCGACGGCTACGGTGATTGAAATAGCAACAAGCTAGGTCTAAACTGTATTTACTGTCATGAATGATCCAATCAGAAGTAACATTGCAAAAAATCAGACCAGAGATTCTCATGGAAGGTTTTTCAGCAAAGACGATCCGACAAAAATTCCTCTAATTTCTGTAACCACAAACCAAGATCAGAAAGTTTCAACTTCAAACCCTCCTGATTTTATTAACTTCAAAGTTACAAATCCTTTGGTTTATATCAAATACTGGTGGAAAAGGGTAATGGTCAATGAAGGGATGGAGCTAAGATTTAAAGTTAAACCCATTACTGCAATTGCAATGGCAGTTGTTGCTTTTTCTCTTGCCTTTGGTTTAGGCGGGGTAGTTCTGCCAACTTTCTTTCCTTTCACTTCTTCTCTAACCCCTACTCCAGAAGTTTGGAGAGACACGGCCTTAAAAGGAACACTAAGGAAAACAAATACAACTCCGGTCAGATTCTATCTTGTTACCACCTCAACAGAAGCAGTATATCTTGAAATCCCAGATGAGATTAACCTAACTTCCTTAGTAGGTAGAAGAATCCTTGCAATTGGAACCTACAACTTAAAAGACAAAATACTGCAAGTTGAGGATATACAAGATTTAGAGGTACTGCCAACCACTCCTGTTCCAATTCCAACATCAACTGCGACACCGACACCCATTCCTACGCCAGCCGTTACTCCTACAGAACTTCCATCACCAACTCCTTAAAATCCAAAGACTCCGTCGCAAATTACCTTCTTGAGTAGTAAAATATGCTAGATGAACACCGATTTAACCTTTATCACAAACGAGCCAGACGCCAGCCTTCTAATTTTTGATAGTTTGGTCGGCTATTTTTACACCAGCGGGATACGGGAGTCGAACCCGTCTTTCTACCTTGGGAAGGTAGCGTTGAACCGCTCAACTAATCCCGCTTTGCGGGATTAATTATATAACAACTTTGTTAAAGTGTTCCTATACCCAAAATACTTTGATTTGCAATCATGAGTAGCATTTTGGGGGATCAAAA